>DSAJ01000103.1 GCA_011372835.1 Methanomicrobia archaeon
ACATATTACATACCCTTTGTCATCACGGGTAAACGTGGTCCATGCCCCCAGGGGTGTCATCCATGGAGGGGAGAGGTGGTGACGCTGTCATTGAATGTCATCCATGGGCTTCCTGCGCTGAGCCTGTCGGTCTCCTCGGACAATGTCGCCGCCGAGGGCGAGACGCTCAACGTTGACTTCTCAGTGCGCAACCTCGGTTCAGCACCTGCTTACAATGTCAAGGCAGAGGTAAAAAGCGATTACTCGTCGCTTGTGAGCCAGGTCAACATACCTGGCGATGTTGATACGCTCGAGCCCAACGATACCCTCGAGGGGAGCGTTGCCATATTCACGTCTTCACTGGGCGAGGGCGAGTACGAATTGCGCCTCGATGTCAGCTTCGTGGACACGAAGGGGACACAATATGTCAAACAGAAGACCTTTTCCCTCTCCATACTCCCGTCACAGCAGGCCAGCTTTGAACAGCAGGGCGATGATACATACGAGGAGGGAGTCGCACTCCTCGAGACCGATGACTTCAAGGGGGCGATTATGCTCTTTTCTCAGGCCAAACAGCTCTATGTGCTTTCAGAAAATGATGATAAGGCGGCACAGTGCGAACAAAAAATCGATGACGCATATCAACAGCTTGAGATGGCACTAACGCCCGAACCTGTCGAGGATAATGAGTACTATCTGCTCCTCGTTGGCCTGTTCACAGGTGCGGCTGCAGCATTCCTTGGGTTGACGGCAGGCATGATACGGCGCAGAGGGTCTGCTAATAAGTGAGGGAGGCTTGGGCCGCTTGTCTCTTCTTGTATGCGACGTAGCCCATCATGATGCCTATCGACACGATCGCGGCAACGATGACGATGCCCGCTATGATCTCAGTAGATGGAAGCGTGTAGGCGGTCTCTGACATCTCAGCAGCGTTGACAAGGATGTCGGTTCCCTCATCCGGTTGAGGTGACTTGAACACGTCCGGATAGACCGTGGTCTTTTTGGAGAAGAGCGACAGGAGCACGCCGGACAGTGTGGCACCCATCAGCGATGAGATGCCTATGAGCTTTGCAGATAAAGGAGAGCGTACAGTGCTTGCGACAACGCTTTTTGCAGCCTCATCTGATGGCGGGACGATAAGTATCGCCTGTTTTGAAGGCCCGTAATACTTGATCTCCCTGAACTTCTTCGAGAGCTCTGTGTCAACGACCTTTATGAGCCCTGCCTCTCTGAGGCGTTCTATGTGGAAAAGCACTGTGGAAAGCCCCATATCCAATTCGTTTGCGATGTCTGTTGTGCTCTTCTTTCCCTCGAAGATGCACTCGAGCACCTGGCGTCCCTTGTCGTTAGCTATCTCCATGGCAACGATCTTTGCCCTCTCATCTTTCATGGAGACGACGTGAAATAGCTCACTGAAGTCGTTCATACACCTACTATGACAGTTCGAGAATAAAAAGCATTTCATATGCTTCAATGAGCGTTGAAGCTAACACACCCGGGGTACGGGATCACTTTCAGGCATGTCGAACAGTCTTTGGGCGCCAATCTCCGTCTCAAGCAGCACCTTTTCATCATCGGTCGCTCGCCCTATCACGGCCGCGTCGGCTCCACGCGTTGTGGCATGTATCGCCCTTAGCACGCGATCGGCCCTTTCAGGCATGACCGCCATGACGACCTTTCCCTCATTTGCAACCTCGAATGGATTGATACCCAGTATCTCCGAGGCGGCGCGTACGGGTGGCTTTACGGGAATGTCGTGTTCGCGTATGATCATGCCGCAACCTGCCTTTGACGCCATTTCGTTGAGAGCCCCTGCAATACCTCCACGCGTGGGGTCCTTCATAGCAGTGACACCCCCTGCTTCGAGGGCAGCGCGTACGACGCCCCATACCGGCGCAACATCGGAACTAAGGTCACCCGATATGGAGAGCTCGTCCCGCTCCGAGAGTATCGATACCCCGTGGTCCCCTATGGTGCCCGACGCGATGATGACGTCGCCCGGCTCGAGTCCGCTGTCGGTAATGAAGCTTGAAGGGTAGTCCCTCGCTGCACGCACGGTCTCAATGTTATCGTCAAGACCCTTCCACCGCCTTCCCACGCCCGTCGTCGTTGCATAGAGCCCAATGGGGTCCTCGACCACCTTCGTGTCTCCTGCCACGATCTGGGCTTCAACCTCATCACACGAGGCTTTCATCGCCTCAAGTATCCTTACAAGGTCGTCGCGCTCGAACCCCGCCTGGATGATGAGCGAGGACGTGAGGAGCAGTGGGCGAGCGCCCATGACGCTCACGTCGTTGATGGTGCCACACGCGGCGAGCGTGCCCACGTTGCCCCCCCTGAAGAAGAGGGGTTTGACGGTGTGGCCGTCAGTTGTGATGATATAGTTATCAAACGACGCGCCATCATCGAGCTGGGCAAGTCCGATGTCCCCCACGGTCGAGGGGCCAAACGTTGAAAGGACCACCTCGCTGATGAACTCGTTCATCTTCCTTCCGCCCGCACCATCGCGAAGGTCTATCTTCATGCCCCCAACTCTAGAAGCATGTTTTTAAAGATTCGCCTTGATGCAACTTCTGGTGTGCAGATGCATGAGATTTCAGTCGCACAGACGATCGTCAACGAGATACTCGCTGAGGCCGAGCGCCAGTCGGCAGCAAAAGTGACCCGCGTGGTACTTGAGCTTGGCAAGCTCACGATGCTCAACTTCGATCAGGTATCGTTTTGGGTCTCGGCCTTCCTCGAGGGAACGGCGGGGGAGGACGCCGAGATATCCATCACCCCGGTCGACGGCAGCGTCGAGTGCCGGGAATGCAAGGCCATCTCCGATGTTGTGGTCGAGGATGATCCAACGCTACATTACTCGGTACCGCAGTTCACATGCGAACGGTGTGGTTCGCACAATACGTTTATATGCAAGGGTCGGGAGATGGTGATCAAGACCATTCGTATAGAAAGGTGATATCATGCATAAGGTGTCGGACGTCAAGGTCGAACAGGACATCATGAAGATCAACAGGAAGATCGCGTCAGATAACAGATCGTTTTTTGAGAAGAACGGCATCACCGTCTTCAATATCATGGGCGCCATCGGCTCGGGCAAGACCTGTCTCATCGAGCACGCCATCGAGGAGCTCAAGGACTCATATTCCATCGCCGTCATCGCCGGCGACGTCATTGCACAGTACGATAGTGATAGATTCGCATCTCACGGTGTGAAGGTGCTACCTGTATCGACCGGGAAGGAGTGCCACCTCGATGCTCACTTCGTCGAACATGCACTGGAGCATACGGACGTGAAGGATATTGACATACTGTTTATCGAGAACGTGGGAAATCTCATCTGCCCCTCTGACTTCGATCTGGGAGAAGATGCGCGCGTCGTCATCGTGTCCGTGTCCGAAGGCGATGACATCGTGCTCAAACACCCCGTGATTTTCAAGCTCTCCGACCTCACGGTCGTCAACAAGGTCGACATCGCCGAACACGTCGGCGCTTCGGCAGAGAAGATGGTGGCCGATGCCATTACGTGCGGATGCACCCGCGCAATCCCAACGAGCTGTCGCAAGGGTGAAGGCCTTGAGGAATGGGTATCGTTCATACGCGAAACTATCAGGACGTGATCGTCACCTGTCCTGACCCGTGTCTACCTCTTCGATGATCTTCTTACCAGCGGCGACCTTGTCGATGGAGTGTATCGTGCCTCAAAGGTCCTCTATCAGGTTTTCTATCTCAGAAAAGTTGATGTTTTCCCCAACGATCGATATCTTGAAAGTCTATGTTTTCTGGTCTATCTCCATGAGCGGGACATTGACGCCCACGGCATACTCCAGATTCAAGAGCGTTTCCGTGAATTCGGGAAGAGTGGGTTTGTGGAGTTTCAAGACATCGAGAACCAACAGTTTTATGTTAGACAATGCAGCTACTGCTGATGCGCTATTGTATGATTTTTAGGCGTGCTTAATGACATTTCGTGCATTTGGGGGTTACAAGCATCGTCGTTACATGACAAGAAGCGTTTTGTGTCATGATGGTGCGTGGCGTGATCTGCCATATGCGCGAACCCATGGTGGGTCTAACCATTTTTTTGCTTATTGAGTTATGATTTTATTTTTAAATTTTACGAAAGTTATTTAAGGAAGCCTATAC
>DSAJ01000172.1 GCA_011372835.1 Methanomicrobia archaeon
AGAGTAAACAAAGTGTCTTGGAACTGCATCGTAAAGGATGCGGGATACGAGAGATCAGCCGGATGCTCAGTATGGAAGATGAATACACGAAGAAACTAAGGGACTACATACGTGGCAACGCTGTGGACTGCACCCTTGTTACCTTCCACGAGTCATGTCATTCTGTCCAGGCGGCCTGCAAGGCCACGGGCGCGACGCCCGAGGAGTTCGTCAAGTCGATCTGCTTCATGGCGGAGGATGGCATCGTCGTGGCCATCGTTCGCGGGTGCGACCGCGTCTCGCCGCGGCGCATCGGCGATGCGCTGGATGTCTCCGTCCCCCGCATCGCGCGTGCATGCGAGGTGCTTTCCCACACTGGATTTCCCGCAGGTGGCGTGCCCCCCATTGGCTTCGATGCATGCTTTCTGATCGACGAGGCGGTGCTCGAGCTCCCGTGCGTGTGGGCAGGAGGGGGAAGCGATAGCGGCCTTATAAAGATCGCACCCGACGAGATCATCCGCCACACGGGCGCGCGCAAGACGCGTCTCACGTGATGTTTCCTTTTACCTGATGAGTCGCCTGCTTACCACGACGACGAAGAACGCGATGATGAATGCACCCAAAAACGCCTCGCTTATCGCCACGAGCTGGATTGAAGACTTGGGGTGGAAGTCACCGTATCCGAGCGTCGTGAACGTCACCACGCTGAAGTAGAGGGACTCGGCAAACGTCGGCACGAACGTCTCCGGACCGGTCGTGATGCCTCCAGACAGCCAGTAGATGAACGTATAGGAAAAGATGATCGTAAGCGACGTGAGCAAAACGCGCATGGGGCTTTGCCCGTAGTTTGAGATAAGATAGAAGAGCCTGTTCGTGATCCACTTCGTCCACCCCTCGATTTGCAGTATCGATGCGAACAGCCTGTTCGATCGGTACTTGAACGAGAGCGGGAAGTGGTATGGCACGAACTTGTTCGCCTTGAGCTGGTCCTCGTCCAACCGGAGCGCAGTACGTTCGAGCTTGCTGCGCACCATCCATTCATGGATATAGTATTCGCTCGACTTATCGTAGAGTCCGGCCGCGTTGAAGTGATTCTTAAGGTCAAGATAGGTCGCTATCGCCTCGTCGTAGCGCTTGAGCGCGGCGATGTGCTCGCCTTTTCTCACATTCTCGTCGGCGAGGCGTTCGGTGATGGATACATCATCGAGGGCCGCATATCTGAGATTTTGTATGCCCTCTATCTTCGCATTGAAGAGGTCCGCGTCGGTGAGAATCGCGTCGTCAAAGTTGGCTCCCTTGAGATTGGCTCCGCGAAGATTTGCCTTGTCGAGATTCGCATCCGAGAAGTCGGCGTTCTCAAGGTTGCATTCCCTGAAGTTGGCACGCTGTGCGGTCGAGCTCTGGATGAGCACGTTCTTGAGCTGTGCCCGGGCGAAATCAGCGCGCTGCAGATTACTGTTGGCAAGTATCGCCCCTTCGAGATTGGCATACTTGAGGTCTGTTCCCCTCAGGTCCGCGCCGCGCATGTTGCAGCCGTCAAGTGTCGCACCCCTCAGGTCCGCGCCGCGCATGTCGGCGACCTGCATGTCCGCCCCCTTGAGGTCGACGCCGCGCATCGTGGCGTTTTCAAGCATGGCGTGGAGCAGCACAGCGTTGACAAGCGACGCATCGAGCAGCGTTGCGTAGGGAAGGCGCGCCCCGGTGAGGATTGCCTCCCGCATTACCGCCCACGAGAGGTCGGCGTTTTGCATATTGCTGTTTGCCAGTATCGTGCCCTCGGCCTTGCAGTACTTGAGCTTGGCGTTCTCGAGGTCGACGCCGCGCATCTGGGACTTTGATATGTCGGCATCGGATAGGTCTGCATTCACGAGCGTCGACCCTTCAAGCACGGCACCGAAGAGGTTCGCACCGACGAGGCGCGCCTCAGAGAGGTTCGACGAGGAGAGGTCGGCCCCCTTGAGATAGGCTTCCTCCAGGTCCATCTTCGTCAGGTCCCTGCCGGAGAGGCCTTTGCCGGACCGCTGCACGTGCCACTGGCACAGCTCGCCCCCCTCCTCCGCATCGTAGGGGCACTTCTTCCCCGCGGTCCTGTACTCGTGGGCGCACCTCATCCATGACGGCCTCCGTTTCCGTTCGTCTGCTCGTCAACGGAAAGGAATCGTGCATTGACGGCGACGATCACGGTGCTAAGCGACATGAGCACGGCGCCGACGGCCGGACTGAGCAGGATGCCGAACGGATAGAGCACGCCTGCTGCAAGCGGTATCGTCACTGCGTTGTAGCCGGTCGCCCAGAAGAGGTTTTGCTTCATCTTCGAGTACGTCGCCTTCGAAAGGAGGTAGCTGCTCAGGGCTGCTGTGGGCTCGCTTCGCACCAGTATCACGTCGGCCGACTCGATGGCGACGTCGGTGCCTGCGCCGATGGCGATTCCGACGTCCGCCTGAGCGAGGGCGGGCGCATCGTTGACGCCGTCGCCCACCATGCCGACGCGATGTCCCTCGTCCTGGATCCGCTTGATCGTCTCGGACTTCTGTTCGGGAAGCACCTCTGCGAAGTAGTCGTCGAGGCCCACCTCGCGTGCCACCCATGCCGCCACCTTCCCGTTGTCGCCTGTCAGCATCAAGCAGCGTATGCCCTCGGCCTGGAGCGATGCTATCGCATCGCGAGACTCGGGCCTGATGATGTCGGCAAGCGCCAGGACGCCGGCGAGCGTGTCGTCCCTGTAGACGAACGCCAGTGTCTTTCCCTGTTCGAGGAGCGTCTCGATGCGTTCTTCGTCTGGCATGTCGCCCCGCTCCTTGACGTAGTTCTGGCTCACGACGCGTATGTTCGTGCCGTTTACCACGCCCTCGATGCCACGCCCCGTGATCGAGGAAAACGACGATACCTCCCCTGGCTCGAGCGACATCTCCTCGGCCTTCTTTACGATGCCCACTCCGATGGGGTGCTCCGAGCGGGATTCAAGCGATGCAGCGTCGCGGACGAGCGACCCCTCGTCGCCGTCGAGGGCCACCACGTCGGTCACGCCGAACTCGCCCTTGGTGAGCGTGCCCGTCTTGTCGAAGACGATGGTGTCAAGCAGGCGCATCTGCTCAAACGCTCGTCTGTCGCGGACAAGGACACCCCTTTTCACCGAAAGCGATATGGAGACGGCAACGACGAGCGGTATCGCGAGCCCGAGGGCATGCGGACAGGTGATCACCATCACCGTTACCATCCTCTCGATTGAAAAGACCGCGTCCCTTCCTGCCAGATGCCATGCAGTGAACGTGGTGATGCCCACTGATATCGAGATGACGGTCAGCCACAGCGCGGCCCTGTCAGCAAGGTTTTGCGTCTTTGAGCGGGACTGCTGCGCCTGCTTGACAAGCGAGATGACCTGCGAGATGTAGGAGTCCTTGCCGGTGTGGGTGATCTCCACCGTTATCGAGCCCTCCCCATTGATCGAGGCGCCGATGACCTTATCGCCCTCGCCCTTGGTCACAGGCGTCGATTCCCCCGTGAGGAGCGATTCGTTGACGCTCGTGGTCCCGTCGACGATCGTCCCGTCGGAAGGCACCTTCTCCCCCGGCTTGACGAGCACGCGGTCGCCGGCCCCAAGCGACGAGATCGCCACGTCTTCGGTGGACCCGTCCTCCGATATCCTGTGGGCGGTGGAGGGCATGAGCCTTGCGAGCTCCTCGAGCGCGCGCGAGGCGCCCATGACCGAGCGCATCTCCACCCAGTGGCCGAGGAGCATGATGTCGATCAGTGTCACGAGCTCCCAGAAGAAGAACTTTCCCGGAAGGCCGAAGACGACCGCGCTGCTGTAAAAGAACGCAACGCTTATGGCAAGCCCTATCAGCGTCATCATGCCTGGAGCTCGCGAGCTGAGCTCCTTGTAGAGCCCCTTCGTGAACGGATAGCCCCCGTAGGCATAGACGAACGCTGAGAGCGCAAAGAGCAGATAGCTGTCGCCCACAAACGAGAACTCTATTGAAAGGAATTCCTGCACGAGGGGCGAGAGCGCGAGCACGGGAGCTGTGACGATCATGGAAACGAAGAATCGCCGCTTGAAGTCCTCGACCATCATCTTGTGATGGGACGTGTGGCCCCCCTTGTGG
>DSAJ01000135.1 GCA_011372835.1 Methanomicrobia archaeon
CTGCCATATCAAACGAGGTTTCCGCGCTGAGCGGGAAATTTTACAACTACGTGTTCTCGCTTGCGGGATCGATACCGATCATCCTGTTCAAGATCCTCCTTGCCGCCGTATTTGCGTTCTATTTCATTCGCGACGGATCGGATCTAAAGGCTCATCTCGTCGGCATCGCACCAAGTGACCACAAGGAACGCTTCGAACAGTTGCTGCGCGGCAGCGACATCATGTTCCAGGCAGTGGTCATCGGATATCTCCTCAAGGCCATCTTCACCGGCATCATCGCCGTCATCATATTTTATCTGTTCGGGTTGCCGCACCCGATACTCCTGGGCATCACAACGGGCGCCCTCGACTTCATCCCCGTCATCGGGCCATGGGTCGTCGAACTGCTACTCTTCATCTGGTTTATATACCAGGGACAGTATGCGTTCGCGTTCTCGCTGCTGCTTGCAACATACTTTTTCGTATCGTTCATACCGGAGATGTACATACGTCCCCGCCTCTCGGGCGATGCGGCTGGCATGCACCCCCTCATAATACTCGTTGGCGTGATCGGCGGCTTATTTGCGTTTGGTGCCATCGGCATCATCATCGGCCCCATGTTCCTGGGACTGGTTGTGGTCGTCGTGAGGGTGTATCTTTATAAGCAACCTTACGAGAAAATATATTTTGGGTACAAGGATACCTTTTTAAATATATTCAGAAGAAGGGGAGCCCGTGAAGGTGACAAGAAACAGGGTCCTTAAGACCGTTGCCACATTTTCTGTGGGCCTTATCATACTCCTCGTGCTCATACGTCAAGTGGGGTTTGAGGAGGCGTATACAGCACTGCAGAAGGCAGACCTAATCTTCGTCTTCTTTGGCATGCTCGCTTCTCTATTCTCCTTGTTCTTGGCCGGCATACGCTGGCGTGTCATACTTAACGACAAGTATACGTCAGTTGATGTGAAATCCCTTTATCTGTCGCTCTTGTCTGGTGCGTTCGTCAACAACATTACCCCTGCCGGGAAGGGGGGCGGTGAACCGCTGCGTGCGTACCTGCTCTCTAAGTTCACGGGACTTGATGGCGGCAAGGTCTTCGCGACCGTCATATCTGACCGGATTTTCGACACGCTGCCCTACGTGCTCCTGGGGTACTTTGGCATCATCGAGATCGCCTACTTCTGGAACGTTCCCCGCGCCGTCGTCGTCACACTCAGCATCGCCCTGGTCTTCCTTATAGCGATCCTTGCCATAGTGCTCTATCTGCTCTTCAACATCGAGCATGGCAAGAAACTAGTCATGCGCATCCTTGGCATCATCGGCCGTTTCATGCCTGACAAGGTCCAAAAGTACGAAGACAAGCTCGAGGACACGCTCGAGCTGTTCAACAACACGATACGTGAGATAGCACACAATCGTAAGAAGGTCGTCTACGCCACGACGCTCTCCCTCTCCATATGGGTGTTTTGGATACTGCGCACCTATCTGGTCTTCCTCGCATTCGATACAACCGTGTCGTTTGCCGTCCTCGCCGTCGTAGCCGTCGTCGCATCGTTCATGGGGATGGTGCCGTTCTCCCCGGGCGGATTTGGCACGACCGAGGGTGCGATGATTCTACTTTTTTCCGGCTTTGGCATTGAACCATCTATTGCAGTGGGCGCCACATTGGTGGATAGGGTACTCTCATACTGGCTCCCAATCGTACTTGGCGGTTTGACGCTTGGCGTATCCCGCAGGGTCATAAGTCGCAACAAGAATACTGCGGGCAAGATGTAATGATTTTCTACGAAAGCTTTATATTTTATGAACACAAGTGGCGACAACGACTTTCTGGGGAGCATCTTCATGAAAGAGTCACTTTTGGAAATTAAGAACGCAGAGGAAAAGGCTGCAGACATTGTCAAAAGCGCCAATGAAGACACGAAGCGCATGGTCGAAGATGCCAAGAAAAAGAAGGAAGAAATATACAATAACACTATCATTCAAACACAAAACGAGATAGAGAAAATAAAGAAGCAATATCGTGATGAAGGCACAAAAGAGGCAAAGAAGATAGCTTCACAGGGGGAAAGAGAGCTCGAGATGATCAACAAGAAAGCCAAGGAGAACTTCTCCAAGGCCGTTGATGCCGCGATGCAGAGAGTGGTAGAATGATATCTCCTGCAACGATGAAAAAGATCGAGATGCTCCTCCTAAAGGAAGACAAAGATGAAGTTGTCGATGATCTCTATGATCTCGAATGCGTCGAACTTGTCGAATGCGAGGTGTGCGGCAAGTTCCCCGTCCCTCCTTCTACCCGAGAAAGCATCTCGCGCTCCATCCAGATCGACAGGATCCTGAACTTTCTTGGCCACTACGCCCCCGAAGAAAAGCTCTCACTTCTGGAGAACCTCAAGGGCAAGCGCATAGAGAAGAAGGAAGTAGGCATCATATCCGCTGAAGAGCTCATACTCCAGGCGGACGACCTCATCTCCGGGATCGATCCGAAGATCAAGCAGATAGAGTCGGAGATGGGGGGGATCGATGAAGAGATCGATACATTGCACGATCACATCACGTTTCTCAATACCATACGTGACATCGATATTGACCTCGAACTGCTTAGGTCGACACCCAAGACGCTTCGCGTCGTCGGACGATTGCACGAACAGGACCCTAATGTCATCGCGAACGACGTGTGCGAGGCGACCGATGGGTACTGCATGGTAGACTTCTGGAAGAATCTCGTTTTTATCAGCACGTTCAGAGAGAGGGAGCGAAGCATCGACCTTCTCTTTTCCAATCATGGCATCAAACGTATCGAGGTGCCCCTCATCGACGGGAACCCGGCAGATGTACTTCCCAGACTCAAGGAAAAGGTCTCTTTCCTCAAGAAAACATACGATGAGCATGTCCAGACGATCAAGGAGCTCAATACGAAGTGGGAGCATCAGCTCCGTACGGTCAAGGAGCTTCTCGATATAGAGGCCGAGAAGTCCAACGCGTTCAGAAAGCTCGCCTCCACAGAAAACGTCATTGCGCTCGAGGGACTCTATCCCGCAAAGAACGAGAAGAAGCTCCTCGAACGCCTGATGGAAAACGAACGAATCGTCGTGCACCTCAAGGAGCCGGAAGGAGAACCGAGCATAAAGCTCGACAACAGGGGATTCTTCAAACCATTTGAGACGCTCACCGAGCTCTATGGTCTACCAAAATATAACGAGATCGACCCCACGCTGTTCTTTGCCCTGTTCTTTACCCTCTTTTTTGGGATCATGATGACCGACTTCGTTTACGGCGTTCTCATCACGATCGTGGGCCTGTTCCTTGCAAGGACGGTCAAGGAGGGAAGCATCCACGACGTGGCGTCTGTACTGTTTTACTGCGGCATCGCCACGGCGGCGTGCGGGCTTGCGTTTGGCAGCTACTTTGGGGACCTATTCTCCGGAGGGTATGTGGCGTTTGACATACCCATGCTTATCGACCCGCTCTACGGGGCGATGGATGTTCTCATCTTCTCTCTTGCGGTAGGATTGCTCCATCTCGTGATCTCAAATATCGTGGGATTCGTCCAGCGTGCACGAAACGGCAGGTTGCACGAAGCGTTCGTTGAGAACTTCACCTGGCTACTCATGATGGGCGGAATCATCATCGCCTCGATAGGTATGCTCATGGGGATGTCGATGAGCGTTATCCAGTTCGCGGCAGGAGTGCCAATCGCGTTTTCCATAGCGATCATTATCGTCAACGGCGTGCGCAACGGACTTGCGGGCATCATCACGGCATTCATGGACATCCCAGGATTCATGGGCAACTGGTTGTCGTATGCGCGACTGCTCGCCCTGGCACTTTCGACCGCCGGCATAGCGATGGTCATGAATCTTTTCGCATCCATGATGTGGGGGCTCAACATACTAGGTATACAGGTAGGCATCATCTTTGCTGTGCTGATGTTTATCGGCGGACATATATTCAATTTGGCAATTAATGGACTCGGTGCGTTCGTGCACTCGCTACGATTGCACTACGTCGAGTTCTTTACATACTTCTACAATGCAGAAGGCAAGAAGTTTGAACCATTACGTATAGAAAGGACATATAC
>DSAJ01000028.1 GCA_011372835.1 Methanomicrobia archaeon
AGAGTGCGCTTGCCTCGAGGGAACGTTCGGCCACAGCCTGTTGAACATCCTCGATATATGAAGTATCCTGGCACGAAAGCTCCAGAGAGACGACGATCTCATTAACCCATGTCTCGATCTTCCCATGCACGGGGACATAGGGTCCCGTATGGAGCGCGCAGAGTGCGTCGCCAACGTAGTGGCTCATGACGCCTGCATCAAGAGCTGCCTCATCATACCTCCCCTCTGCCAGGTCCTCGACAAGAAGGTCGTACCAGTAAGCGGCGGCTTGGGGCGCCTTGCCGTATCCTGAGGGGTACGAGAGATGGTAGATGAGATCTCCTCGAGGATCGTCGCATGCGCGCCATAGGTCTGGCAACGTTGACGTGCGCACGATCTCGTCATGGTGTTGGAAGTAGACATCGCATCCATTACCATCGAGCGCAAGGATGGCCTCATGCGTCACCACTTCGTGCGTGTGGCCGCCCCACGCAGAAGCCGGCGCGGCAAGCACGACCATCAAAAGTGGGATGATGGCAAGATATTTCCGATTCATACATATTTTCTTTAATGTGCATATTTATTTGTTTATGCAATAATATGGTATTTTCTTGCCATATTCACTTTATTGTTTCTCTTCGCAGTGCTCTCTGATAACATGAAACGGATATTATGTCTCTGTATATGCATGATGGCCATGGCAGCGCCTCATGCCGTTGCGCTGGAAGCCGAACCAGAGGAGTCTATCGTCGTGATCAATGAGGTCATGATCAACCCCGATGCGGTTTCGGACTCACGAGGAGAATGGATCGAGCTCTACAACTCGAGCTCAAATCCCGTCTCGCTCCTAGGATGGACCGTGACAGATGGAAAACGAGACATGTTCATCATCGATGAGGACATTGTCATACCCCCGGATGGATACGTGGTCTTGGCCCGTTGCAGCGACCCATTGAGGAACGGAGGGGTGCATGTTGACTTTGAGTATAGTGGCATGTACCTTGCCAATGGTGGCGATGCCATCCTTATTTTCGATAAGATGGGAGCAGTGCAAGATGCGCTCTTCTACTCGGAGGAACGCGGATTCACGATACCCTGTGGGGCATCACACGAGGTAAAGGATCCCTTCAAGACCAATACTCCTAGTTCCCAGTGGGCGCCAAGCACGAGCGTATTCGGTGATGGCGATCTTGGCACACCAGGGACTTGTAACAGCTGGTACGTACCCCCGAACCCTGTTCAAAGACCTCCTCGTGGTGCACTTTTCTTTCTGTTCAAGAAAGGCATCCTGCCAGTTGATGGTTTTCTGGAATGAACTGGCATGAAACGGCGCATTGTCGTTCGTAACTCTCCCTGAAGAGGGGGATGCGAACGGCAACAGACCGAAAGGTTTATATATGAGCCTAAATTTACTGTTATTAGCTGATTTTAAGGCCTTTATAGGTCGCTTCCTCCGCATACGATGTGTAAATATCCAATACAGCTACATTCATAAGGCGCTATCCCATGTCGTCTTCGTTTACTCTGTGGCTTTTGACGGAGGAATGATAGAACCAGCTCGATCTTTAGAAAATATCGTATATGTAATGAAATTATTTTCTAAAAAACATTATGGTCTTGATTCATCAAATGACTACGTAAGGGTGATGAATTGTCTTCAGAAGAAATTTTAAAAAGTATTGAAAAGGTGGTCAATGAAACGATCCCTTCCGGTGCAACCATTACTCATATCGACTTTGAGGGTCCCGAAGTAGTCATATACACTCGCAATCCTTCACTACTCGTTAGTGACGCAGATCTGATCAAGGATCTTGCCAAGAAGTTGCGCAAGCGTGTTGTCATTCGGCCCGACTCATCGATCATCATGCCTGAAGAGAAGGCAATAGAGAAAATCAAGGAACTCGTACCAAAGGAAGCGGAGATAACCGATATCACATTCGATCCGGGGATCTCGGAGGTCATCATAGAAGCAAAGAAGCCCGGGCTTGCGATAGGGAAATCCGGAAGCACGCTGCGTGAGATCACGAAGAACGTCCGATGGGCGCCACGTATCGTTCGCACGCCGCCGATGTCGTCCACAACGGTCCAGGCCATACGCTCCACGCTCCACAGGGAGCACAAAGAACGCAAGCGCATCATGCGTGCGGTCGGACACAAGATCTATCGTGACGAGAACATACGTTCTGACTGGATCCGCATCACATCGCTTGGTGGATTCCGCGAAGTGGGGCGATCCTGCCTGCTTCTTCAGACCAATGAGAGTAACATAATGCTCGATTGTGGCGTCAACATTGCCTCGGACGATCCCGCAAAGGCGTATCCCTTCCTCAGCGCTCCCGAGTTCAAGTATATCCTCTCCTCGAACGAGCTCGATGCGATCATCATAACGCACGCTCACCTTGACCACTCGGGCTTCGTGCCCTATCTCTTCAAGTCACTTTATGACGGCCCTGTCTATTGCACACCAGCGACGCGGGACCTGATGATGCTTTTGCAAAAGGATTTCGTCGAGATCGCAAAACGAGAGGGAAAGCCTTGCCCCTACGGCATGAAGGAGATCAAGGACACGATCACACACACGATCCCGCTTGATTACAAGGAAGTGCGCGATATCGCCCCCGATGTGCGCCTTACATTGCACAATGCGGGACATATACTCGGTTCTTCAATTGTGCATTTGCATGTGGGCAACGGTCTTCACAACGTCGCCTATACGGGCGACCTCAAGTTCTCGAAGACACGCCTTCTCGAACCGGCAAACGTGCGATTCCCACGGCTTGAGACACTCATACTTGAGAGCACGTATGGGGGTTCGAAAAACATCCAACCTACTCGTGAGGATGCTGAACGCGACCTTCTAAAGACGATACGGCGCACCATAGAGCGAAAGGGAAAGGTACTCATACCCGTGCTCGCAGTGGGCCGTGCGCAGGAGCTCATGCTCGTGCTCGAGGAGGCCATGCGCCACAAAAAGCTCCCAGAGGTACCGATCTACCTTGATGGTATGATATGGGAGGCAACGGCCATCCACACCGCATATCCCGAGTATCTCTCAAAATCCGTTCGAGACCAGATATTCCACCAGGAACACAACCCCTTCCTCTCCAAGGTGTTTGACAGCGTGCCAAACTCTAACAGGAGGAAAGAGATCATGGAGGGCGACCCCGCCATCATCCTTGCAACGTCAGGCATGCTCGTCGGTGGTTCGTCGGTCGAATACTTCAAGAACTTCGCTCCCGACAAACGAAATACCATCATTTTCGTGAGCTACCAGGCCGAGGGCTCGATGGGTTCGCGCGTCCAGAAAGGCTGGAACGAGGTCACCATGAAGAACGAACTCGGGCGGACCGAGGCTATCAACATCAACATGGAGATTCGGACCATAGAGGGATTTTCGGGCCATTCGGACCGCAATCAGCTCATCAACTTCGTGCGCAAGGTGAGCAATGGCACCGAGAAGGTGTTTACCAACCATGGCGAGAGCGGAAAATGCATAGACCTTGCATCATCGATCTACAAGATGTTCAAGGTCGAGACGCGGTCACCACTCAACCTTGAGACGATGCGCGTCTATTAGAACCAAAAATAAGGGGGAGTAACCATCCGGTTACTCCATCACTTCCTTTCTGTCGACGACCTTGCCGCAGTTCATGCACTTGGCAATCTCCGTTCCGACAAGATAGTCCCCAAATCCGCAGTCGCACGTAGGGCCGTCTTCAACGTATTCAACGACAGGCTCTTCCAGTTCAACTGCGCTTCCGCAATGCTCGCATGTAAGGCTATCGTCACCAACAAGCCAGTCTGCAAATCCGCAATCACACTTATGTGCGCCGGTGATGCGTTCGTTTTTCTTGATTTTCCTGATTGTTCCCACCTTATACACTATTTCTTGCAGAGATATTTAAATATTCTCCATTTTCGGCATTGCACATAAAGGCAACTTTGAACATGCGGGCCCTGTCGACTAAACATAAGTTTCTATCCTTCTTTCCCAATTGTTATAGACTATTCCCTTCATATTCACTATATACGTTCTCATCCCAGTAACTA
>DSAJ01000066.1 GCA_011372835.1 Methanomicrobia archaeon
GTTCATCGCTTGAGGCGCGCTCGATGCCGAGGGCTCGCGCTGCCTCCTGGGCGTCGACCGATGATGAGAGCATGTGGCGCAGCACGGCCTCATAGCTTTCAAGCGGTATGTCCTCGTGCGCCCCCATGAACGAGGCGATCAAAGCGTCCTCGTCACTCGGGGGCGTGAATCCTTCTTTTTTGAGCATCGTGAGCGTCTCCATGAGGCGAAGGAACTGCCCCGGGCTCATCCCACGACGCTCCTGCGAGTCGATAAACGCCTCTTCGACATCCCACTCGAGTATCTTTCGTGCGTTGTCCTCTGCGATGCCGTATTTCTCACACAGGCGCTCGATGCGTTCGGCAGGGAGTTCCGGTAGTGTTGAGCGCAGCCGCTCGAGCATCCCGTCCTCGACGACGATCGGATAGACGTCGGTCTCGGGATACATGCGGCTCTTGCCGGGAAGCGGACGCATGTACTGGGAGGTGCCGTCGGGCATGGGCCTCCTCGTCTCGTGGGGGACCCCCCCGATCGCCAGGCGTGAGCGGCGAATGACCTCTTGGAGTGCGAGCGAGGCCGTTGGCTGCTCTGCAGCAACGAGCACGAACGCGTCGTCGTCGCCACCCCCAAGCGAAGCGCGGACCGCTTTCACCTCCTCTGCGCTGATGCCGTAGGCGGGAAGCTCGTCGCTGTGGAATATGCCCCTTACATACTTCTTGGCGTAATCGGCAAGCTCTGTCCCGAACCGCCTGCCAGGTTGGACCCCCATGCCGATGAGCCCCGAGAATCCTTCAAGCAGTATCCCGAAGACGTTGCCCTTGATGATCTTGCAGGCGGTGTCCTCGAAGAGCAATGAGAGGTCCTTGATGGGTGGGTCGCATGACCTAACGCCCCGCTCCTCGAGTTTATTGGCTATGTCAAGCAGAGCGAGCTGTCGTAGGCACTCGTTGTGAACGTAATCCGAGATCATGTTGAGTTCCTGGACGCCCTTGATCTCCACCCGCGCTCCACGCTCGATCGAGATGTTGACGTCCTGGCGTATGGTGCCTATCCCACGCTTGAGCCTCCCCGTTGCCTTCATGACCTGGCCGAGATAGAGAGCAATGTCCCGTGTCTGCTGCGGATGGTGCATCGACGGGTCTGTTGCGATCTCGACAAGCGGCGTGCCCAGCCTATCGATGTTCCAGATCTTCGTCTTGCCCGCCATCTCGATAAGGCGTGCCGCATCCTCTTCGAGGCAGATAGTGGGGATCAGCACGTTGCCGAACTGGGAGTACGCCTCCCCGTTGAGCGCGATCATAGCCGTGCGCTGGAATCCGCTCACGTTCGAGCCGTCGATGACGATCTTGCGCATGAAGTGGATGACATCGACGATGTCGGCATTGAGCATGAGAGAGATCTTGAGCAAGGTCTCTATCGCGTCGCCATCGGCGTCGTGAGGCGGCTCCTCGTCAGAGTAGACGAGGCAGTTCCCATCGGTGGAGGCCTTGTAGAGATTCATCATCCCCTTCGTGAACTCCTCCTTGGCAGCGGGGTCGATCTCCCCCAGTTCGCTCATCGTAGGGCGCAGCTGGCGCTTGAATCCGAAGTTTTGCGAGTCGGAAAGCACGGATGGACACCTGCAAAACAGTTTGCCCGTATCGAGCTGTGCGTGTATCTCGAGCCCCACCCTCAGTCCTATAGCAGCGTAGTCCATCAGTGGTCACCTGCAAACGTTGTAAGCGTCGATGCGCGAGACGGGGTCGAGCTCGCCGGCCACATCGCGCAGCATCTCGCTTCGCACGTCTTCATAATCACTAGCATGCCCCAGCACCCAGCTCAGCTTGCACCATGCGGTCTCCGCAAGCATGTCACCCAGCGGTATGACGCCCATTTCCTTGAGTATGCGCCCGTCTCGATAAACGTTCATGTTGACGCGACCGTGGACGCATTGGCTCGTCATGCCGAAAACGACGCCCTCCTCCACGCCCCTGCGTATCTCCTCGTGGAGCGTATGAGGGGTGTGTCCAAGGCCGCTGCCTTCGAGTATGATGCCGCGGTATCCCTTGTCGACGAGGTGCGCGACGATGTCTGAAGCGGTCGGATACGTCTTGACGAGCGCGACGCGTTCCTCGAGGCCTGTGTCAAGTGACAGGTCTTCCTTGGGGTTCGAACCCCTGCGATATGCAGACAGGTATTCGATGGGCCCAGACCCAGGCACCTTGGCAAGCGGCCGTCCATTGATCGTTGTGAACGCATCCCTTCGCGAGGTATGGAACTTCCTCACGCGAGTACCGCGGTGGACGTAGCAGTAGTCGTCGTTCATGTCTGCATGCATGCAGACGGTGATCTCCCTGCAGTCGGTGCCTGCGAAGTTCACGGCAGATATAAGATTGAGGGCGGCATCCGACGATGGCCTGTCCGAGGAACGCTGGGCACCGACGAGCACGAGCGGATGAGGAAGGTTGTGCAGCATGAAAGACAGCATCGAGGATGTGAAGTGCAACGTGTCGGTGCCGTGGGTGACGACGATGCCATCACATCCGCGCTCGTATTGACGTACGACCTCTCGGCCGATGCCCTTCCAGTCGGAGAACGTGATGTCCTCGCTCACGATGGAGAGGATCTCCTTGCCCTCGATGTTGGCGATCTTTGCAAGCTCGGGGACGAGCTGCAAGAGCTCTTCGGGAGAGAATGCGGGGTAGACGGCGCCTGTCATGTAGTCGATCTTGGACGCCACCGTCCCTCCGGTGCCGAGGATGGCAACGTCTGGCAAGTCCTCGTTGTAGGGGATATCCACTTCGGGCATGGTCGCGTTGAACGAACGCCCCTCGGATAGGAGCTCTATCGAGACGTCATCACGGCTGAACCCGACGTTATAACCATTGTCCAGCTTCAAAGACACGTAGGTTTCCTTGAGGGCCCCCTCAAGAGGCATCAATATGCCTTCATACGCATGGGGCCCATGCGTGATACGTACCCTATCTCCAACATTCACAATCATTCACCTGACCAAAAAAATGGGAAAAGTAAGACATGTACCACTTTCGATGGTCAATCTTTAAATGTTTTGTTTTTGTATCCACCTACATTACAATCATTGTATGAAACGACATGCTCATTGATAGACATCAGCTGGAGTAAGGTAACGTGGATAAAGAGGTCGAAGGTGGTTTCTTAGCTCATAACAAAGATGGCAATGATCGACGAATCCACGACTGAGATCGAAATTATCGGCAAGCTTCGCCAAGCCAAGAGGTCCATCTTCGTTGATAATGGATAATATGGGGTGCTCGCATACATCGTAGGTTTGTACAATGGCAGTGATTTCGTCTTCTTTTGCGTTCCCTATTGATATACCTGGACAAAGCGTGACATTTCCCCTGTGATCGATCTCTATTGTGGAGGGATTTTCAAAGCCCCCTCCCATCCAGAAGGGTGGTGTGCAGATGCCTTGAGGAACGGATTTGTCATCGAATTGGTCCTGTAAGTCAACTGCCCTTCCACACATCCTCAAGCGATAGGTGTTGATATCGATTCCTTCCACGCCCCTTAATTCATCCAGCAATGCCTTCGTTTGCTTGTCAAAACGATTGCCTGAATCCTCATATTTCAAATAATAGCCATCGACCCACACCTTGTCAAATCCAATATCTGTCGAAGCCATAATTGCATTTCTCACATGGGAGAATGGGATGTGTTCTTGATGGAAGGCATCAACGCTAAACGTTATCTGATTCATTCCAGCATCTTTGAGGTCTTTGAGTATTTTTTGCGCCCTCTTTGTCTCCCGCCCCCAAAATCCGTTGGTTATGATCCCCCTATGAGGTATTCCATTCTCCTTTGCACATCTGATCAGCTCATTGGTAAGGTCTGGAACCATGAGCGGTTCACCACCAATTACGCTGAGCCACCCTATATCGTGCTCCTTACACAATGCATGTATGTAACATCTGCCGTCGGAGACGTCCATGATGCCCTCCCTGCTGATGCCACAATTATAGCTGCAGTGCCTACAATGGGAA
>DSAJ01000085.1 GCA_011372835.1 Methanomicrobia archaeon
CCGTACGCCAGACCACCAAGGAATCCCTCGACACCTTCTGGCACTGCCTGGCCGGTGAGGTACGAGATGATGTCGTCGCCATTGGCGGCATGTTCGGCAAGATAAGGATAGATCACCGTCTCATGCAGGCCGTCGGGGCGTGGGGCGTCATGTCCGCTCGAGAGGAGGACGAGGTAAAGACCGTCTGTCCCGCTAAGCTCGACAACGGTAAGCGGCGCATAGTTCATCGCCGACCTGAACGCGTCATCGATGCCCGACTCATCGCCCCAGAGCCACGGGTAGAACGGGTGCTCCCTGTAGTCGTGATTGCCAACGACGTCATAAATGGGGACACCGGGAAACGCCGTTTCGAGACGGTCCCTGAAAAGCTCGTAACCCCTGTACGTATCGTCCCACTGCTCGCGCGTGACCGAACCGAGCGGCGTCTGATACGTCGGCTCCGTCGTCGCCAGGTCGACGATGTCGCCGGTGATGACGACCGTGCCGACCTCCAGGTCCCCGGGCACCGACGAGGCTACGGATGATATGAACGTCTCCACGTCCCACAGGCGCGGCTCGAGGTTGACACCCGTGTAGGCGGTGTCGCCAACAGGTGCAAGCAGATGCAGGTCGGTGAGATGGAGCAGCACGTGGCGTCCCCCTTCGTATGCGCCCATGTCGGGCGCATCCCCGCTGGGGCGCAACGTCCCGGTGATGCTATGCTCGCCGGAACGAAGCGGATTGCCCGCATCGATGAGCGGAGAGGATGCTGAGAGGCGATAACCGTCAGCGTAAAGGGGATCACGGATCGTCATGCCTTGCGACGGCGCCTCATCGCCGTTTTCCCACCACCCACAGTGCGTTATCGTGACGTTTACGCCTGGCGCGTGCAGGGCGCGCCGTGCATGGAAGGAAAGAATGGATGAGTCGATAGAGACACCCGTGTGCGATCGCGGACCCCATGACGCAGATATCACGCCATCGCCGTTGTCAGAGATAGTGGCACCCTCAACAACACACAGCGACGCGCCGCCGCATGCGCCGAGGGAAACGATGCCGGCGTTCCCATGGTGTATCAGCGACGAGCGCACATGCAGCGTCGCAGGCGACCTCAGCGAATAGGAGACGATGCCCGCATGCCGCGCGCCGCGGACCTCGCAACGCTGGACGGAGACCTCGCCAGAACAGCTCACAATACCATACCCCCCACCTTCCAAAGAAATGTCGCAAAGAGACAAAACGCCGTCGCCTGTCACCAGGAATAGAGGGGCGTCGTCCCCGTCGAAGACGACGACCGTGTCGTCGCTTCCCGTCCCAACGATGCGTATCTCCTTGTCGACGACGATGGGTGTGGCGACGATGACTTCCCCCCCGCTGATGCGCACTGTGCCGTTGTCCGAGACGGCGTCGACGGCCCGCTCAAGCGACGCGAAGTGCGTAACGTCCCATCCGGGCGTCGATGGCATATACGCTGTACTAACGAATACGTCCGAGGCCGGCTGGAGGACTAACGCCGCATGCGTGCCGCATATCAATGGTATGCTCACCAGGACGCAGACCAGAAGGAGCACGATAGAGCGTGCCTGTCTCATCGTCGTTCGCCCGCCGTGCGTGTCGCTTCCGCGTTCATGCCACGCGCTCGACCTCGATCATCATCTCAGTGAGAAGCGCAGCAAGGGCGCCAACGGCAGCGAGCGTAGGTGCCAGGAGCGTACCGACGACACCGACGGTAAGCGGAATGTCAAGGACGACCTTCTCATCCTGTTTGACCTTGATGCGCCGGACATTTCCCTCCTCTATGAGGCGCTTGACCTTGCTCACGAGCTCCTCGCTCGTGACCTTGAACTCTTCGGTGAACGTTGCGCGATCACCCATGCGCTTTCCGCAATGGGGACAGTAGTTAGCCCCTTCGGGTACGGGGCTGTTGCATCGGTCGCAATTCATGATACCACCATGCATCCTGTATACATACACCTACATAATGGTATCGAAGGATGGCGCCGTAAAGGGCCGCATTACAGCGGATTGCGAACAAATACTTTTAAGCTTATGAATGTGTGTTCTCATGGGGATATGATGTCGTTTGAAGGAAAGGAAGCGCCAGCCCTGCGGGAGCTAGTCGACTGGATCAACACGAAGGAACTGTCGTTTGAGCACTACCGCGGCACGGTCAGATTCATCGAGTTCTGGGACCATACCGACGTGAGCAGCATGAGAAGCTGCGAGTTCACGCAGCGCCTGTGGGAACGCTATGGACAAACAAACTTCGTCGCCATCGGTATACATACGCCCGAGTACATCTTCGAGTGGGAGCCAAGCAACGTGGCCGCGGCAGTGGAGCGCTTCGGCATCACCTATCCGGCGGCACTCGACAACAACAAGACCAACTGGGTCCACTATGGCAATCGGTACATACCGAAGCAGTTCGTCATCGCCCAGGACGACACCGTCGCGTCAGAACACGTCGGTGAGGGAAACGAATACAAGATCGAGGCGACGATCAGGACGCTCTTGGAGAGGGAGGGAGCAGAGCTCCCCCGGCCACTCTGGAGCGAGGGGTCGAGCATCGTCAGCGGCATCACCGATGTGAGCCGGCCGCTCTACTTGGGGTTCAGGCAGGTCATGGGGCTTCGCAAGGCGCCAACACTCGTTCCTGCCGCCACGCGCATCGCACGGGATGATGGCGGACCGTATGACGACGACATCGCATATCTCGACGGCGAGTGGCGACAGTACGACGAGTACGTCGAACACGAGGGCGATGGAGAAGGCTCGCTCACCTACCGCTTCTTTGCATCGTCGGTCTTTGCGGTCATCACGACAATCCGGGAGGGCGACCGCATAGGCATTGAGCTCGACGAAGGCGAGCTGCCACCAGGCACCGCCGTTCCCGGTCCCCTGTGTCCAGGCTGTGACGGAAAGGAGCTTGACGTCACATACAGTGGCCTCTACCATCTCCTGTCGCTTCCCGAACCGGGACACCACACGCTCACACTGCGCGTCGCCGGCCCGGGCGTGAGGATATATGTGCTCTCCTTCGAGTGACGCGCCTGTAGAGGGCATATGCCGTTACGAAGCCCGATTCACGAGAAGTAAGCGGTCAACAAGGGCGACGGTCGCCCAAATGATAAAAAGATGTGAATTCGTACACAAGGACTCCAATCCTTTTGTTCACATTCCATTATTAGATTATTAGCGCTATTTTTAATTCATAGGGGTAAAAAGTGTGGAAAATTTTATATGTCGATTAAAACAATTATAGTGAGGTATTATGGGACTGGTGTATCATGAAAACGTACAAAAACGTTATTGAGCTCAAAAACGACCTGAACAACAAGACCCAATTCCTCATTCTGGTCTATATCATGCTCTTCTCGCCAGTTCGTCTCAAGGACCTCGCAGATTTCCTCAAATCCAACTTCGGCCTTACGAAGGGGGCCATCTACCAAAATCTCAACTTCCTCATGGAGCACGAGTTCATCAGGCGCCTTTCCGACATCGAGGCCCTCAAGTACCGCTCGGAGAACAGGCGGATCATACCCTCGATATTCGAGAGCACCACAGAGATAACGGACATGGCGCCGTTCAACGAAGATGCAGAATATAGTGAGGAGGACGTCAAGCAGCTCATGGAGCTCGCTCTCATCTCGCTCAACAAGGAGGAGGCACTCACCATGTGCTGGAACTCAGTATGGTTCCTTGCAGCCATCAAGGACTACGTCGGAGACCGGGAGAAGGCGGAGGAAGTGCTCACGTACTTCCGTGACCTGCGAAGAAAGATCATCAACGACGAGATCGTGTTTGAATAGAAAAAAAAGGTATATATACGTTTGATTTGTAAGGTGAGCCAATGGGAGAGAAGCAAGACAACGAGATAGAAAGGCGCATTCGCGGATTCTTTGAAGGGACGTTCTCATTCGTGCCCCATATATCATTTCTTCGTATGGACAGGGATCTTGATGACGACTCGTATTTC
>DSAJ01000084.1 GCA_011372835.1 Methanomicrobia archaeon
CCTTACCATCGGTATACCCCTTTATCTGCTCGAGCTGGCAATCGGACAAAGGCAGCAGTGCAGCGCCCCTGGTGCGTGGGCAAAGATGAACAAACGCTTCGAGGGCGTCGGATGGTGGGGCCTTGGAGTATCGTTTTTCCTCGTGCTCTACTTCTCCGCCATCGTCGCATGGGTCTATGACTATCTCTACTACTCGCTCGGCACGTCGTGGGCGGGACGCGCTGAGGAGTTCTTCTTCCAGGACGTTCTCTCCGTCTCGTCGGGGCCGGCAGACATCTCGGGCATGAGCATTCCCGTAGCCGTTGCGCTCGTCGTGACGTGGATATCGATCTACCTCACGCTCTTCAAGGGGCTTGATCTTATGAGCAAGGTGTTAAAGGTCACCGTCCCGCTCC
Organism: Methanomicrobia archaeon; assembly: GCA_011372835.1. GTDB lineage: Archaea > Methanobacteriota_B > Thermococci > Methanofastidiosales > NM3 > NM3. The sequence continues at coordinate 396 of DSAJ01000084.1, forward strand.
CCCTCATACTCCTCGTCATATTGATGATACGCGGCATCACGCTCGATGGTGGCATCGATGGCATTGGTTATTATCTGAGTCCTGACTTCTCAGCGCTAGCCAGCCCAACGGTGTGGGTGGCGGCATACACCCAGGTATTCTTTTCCGTGGGCGTGGGCATGTCGATACTCATCGCGTATGCGTCGAACCGATACGTGCACTCCGAGATCACGCGAACGAGCATCATCGTCTCCATGGCCGAGATGCTCATCTCGTTCATGGCGGGGTTCGTCGTCTTCTCCATCCTCGGCTACCTCGCCCTCGCACAGGGCGTTGGCATTCCCGAGGTCGTCAGGGGCGGCGCCGAGCTTGCATTCGTAGCGTTCCCCACCGCCATCGAACTCATGCCGGTGGCGACTGCGCTCTTTGGCGTCATGTTCTTCATCACGCTGCTCACGCTTGCCCACAGCAGCGCCATCTCGTTCGTCAAGGCCATAAGCGATGCGCTCACCGACCAGTGGGGATGGAGCCTCAAGAAGACGTCTGCCGTCACATGCACGGTTTTGTGTGCCGCAAGTCTCTTCTTTGCCACCAATGCCGGGTTCTACTGGGTCGAGATCCTCGACCACTTTGCCAACAACTACGGAGTGGCGGCGGTATGCCTTGTGGAGGTGATCTTCATTGGATGGGCATCGGACCCAGAGGAGCTCCGAAGGTGGATATCGTCCATATCGTACTGGCGTCTTGGACGATGGTGGGTATTTATCATACGCTACTTCGCTCCCACCGTGATAACGGGCATCATCGCACTGAGCGCATACGAGGACTTCGTCGCACGCATACCCGACGTGATGAGTTATCCTGTATGGACCACAACGCTCACTGTGCTCGCCATCGTTGCGCTCGTGCCGTTCCTCTCGCTTGTCGTGTTGCCGCGGGTGCGCAGGGTGGCTGGATGCGGCTACGAGAAGAGCGAGCAACCCCCCTGATAACAAAAGCAATATAAACGTCTAAGACTATCGCAGTCGAAGTGAATATCATGTTGGGATGGGTACGAGATATTCTCATTCGTAGCGGAATGGGCGAGTCCACGGCAACACAGCTCTCATATGCCATCGACTTTGGCATCGTTCTCATCATAGGCCTGGTGGCTCGCTACGTGCTCAGGACGGCCATCGTGCACATCGTGCATGCGCACGCCCGACGCACGAAGAACCAGTGGGACGATGCGCTCATCGACGTGCATGTGTTCAGGCGCATCGCGAACTTCGTTCCCATACTGCTCTTCTACGGGCTCGCCGAGGAGTTCGGCAGCATCGAATTCATCATCGTCCGCCTGGCGGGCGTTGCCATCGTGCTCAATGCCGTCTTTGTCATCGCGGCCATCCTCGACGCTGGCGAGTGCATCTACCGGGCATACGACATCTCGAAGGAGCGCCCCATCAAGGGATTCATACAGGTCGTAAAGATCATCCTCTGGATACTTGGTTCTATTATCTCAGTCGGTCTCATCCTCGACAAGTCGCCCTGGCTCTTCGTGAGTGGCATCGGTGCCATGTCGGCGGTGCTCCTGCTCATATTCCGTGACTCGATCATTGGCTTCGTCGCGGGCGTACAGCTCACGACAAACGACATGGTGCGCATCGGCGACTGGATCGAGATGCCACGCTTCAACGCCGACGGCGAGGTCATCGAGATCACGCTCAACACGGTCAAGGTACAAAACTGGGACTTGACGGTATCTATGATCCCTGCCTACTCGCTCATCTCCGACTCGTTTCGCAACTGGCGCGGCATGCAGGAATCAGGCGGACGTCGCATCAAGCGTTCGGTGCATATCGACGTAACGAGCGTGACGTTTTGCACCGAGGATATGCTCAACTCGTTCGAGCACATCGAGCGTATACGTGACTACGTCAACTCGCGAAGAGCAGAGATCGCATCGTACAACGAGCAACGAGGTGTCGACACACAGACCCTCATCAACGGTCGCCGCATGACGAATCTCGGCACGTTCCGGGCCTACATGGCCGCCTACCTACAGGAGCACCCCCATATCCGCCACGACATGATCACGATGGTGCGCCAGCTCCCGCCGGGACCGCAGGGACTGCCGCTCGAGATCTACGCGTTCGCCGACGAGACCACGTGGGTGACCTACGAGGAGATACAGGCTGACATCTTCGACCACATCCTTGCTGCGGCGCCCCAGTTTGGCCTGCGCATCTACCAAGCGCCCACAGGCCAAGACATCCGGTTCATAAGCGGAGGGGGGCACGAGGCAACGGGACCATGCGATGAGGATACGACGTCATCTTAATAAGGTGTCCTGACAGAATCGGTACATGGCAGAGGAGATGACGCGTTCGTACCGGCAATATCGTGCACTGCTCTTTATCGTGCTCGGCGCCTGTTACCTCATCGTATTCTTCCATCGAAACGCCCTTGGCGTCGTCGCCGTCGACATGATGGACGACCTGGGCGTTCAGGCCGCACTCATGGGTCTTTTGTCCGCAGGCTACTTCTACCCATACGCGTTCATGCAGCTCCCCACAGGGCTGCTCTCGGACTCATGGGGGGCGCGTAAGACCATCGTCTCGTTTCTAGCAATCGCAGCTGCTGGCTCGCTTCTCTTCGGCGCGTCGTCGGGTTCGGGCGGCGTGCTCGTGGGGCGCATCCTCGTCGGCATCGGCGTCTCGACGATCTATGTATGCACGTTCAAGATCATCGCCGACTGGTACCACGGCACCGAGTTCGCCACGATGAACGCGCTTCTCGTCTCGGTTGGGGGCATAGGCCTCATGATATCGACGGTGCCCCTGGCATGGCTCTCAACGCTCTACGGATGGCGAACGCCGTTTGTCGCAACGGGCATAATCACGCTCGCGCTCGTCGCGGTGGTCTGGTTATTCGTGAAGGACTCGCCCGAGGAGCATCGCTCAGGACGCGGGACGGCACCGCATCCCAATGCCACGTGGGAGGCGATGAAGAGGACGGTAGCAACGATCGTTGGATCACGCCGATTCTGGCCCGCAAACATATGGATGATGTGTACGTTCTCCATCTATATCGCGTTCGGCGGCCTGTGGGGCGGACCGTACCTCATGCACGTCTACGGTCTCACGAAGATCGAGGCGAGCAGGATCCTGCTCATGATCGCAGTGGCGATGATCGTCGGCAGCCCACTCCTTGGCGTGCTTTCCGACCGCATCTTCAAGCTGCGAAAACGGATGCTTTCCGCCTCGAGCGCGCTGCTTGCGACAACGTTCACGATCATCATCCTCTTCATCGACACACTCCCGATGGCAGCGCTCTATGTCCTTACGCTCTGCATCGGGCTCTTTGCCGTTGGCATCATGCCTGTCGGTTACGCGTCGATAAAGGACCTCTTCCCACGCACCATGGCAGGTACGGCAACGGGCATAGCAAACCTCTTCCCCTTCCTCGTCGGCGCGCTGCTCCAGCCTTCGCTTGGACTCGTGCTCGAGGCAGTGGGAAAGAACGGCGGCGTCTACACGGCAGCGGCCTACCAGTACGCGTTCTGCATCCTTTTGGCATGTTCGCTCGTGGCGTTCGTGTGC
>DSAJ01000070.1 GCA_011372835.1 Methanomicrobia archaeon
GAGGGATTGCTGCTGCTGGCATGGATGCGCTTGCTCATCGACCCCCGTGACAAGCGCGCATGGGCGGTGCTCCTTGAACGGGAGGGCCACCCCTACAAACGACGAACTGAGATCATGTCAGGACACGCATATCCGCCCCACCTCGTAGAACGCCTGGACGAGCTTCGAAGGAAGGAAGGCACGATCATCGAGTTCATATCGCGCATTTACGGCTTCTATGACATGGCCACGCCCGTATCCCACGCCATCACACACACGATATCGTCGATGTTTGCCTCATCATCGATCTCGTTCGAGGAGATATGCTTTTTTATCGAGGAGAACATCAGGCGTAAGAAGACGTATGCCATCGACACTCAAGCGAGCGAAGGTGCAGTGACGGTCCAGACGCTGCATGGGGCAAAGGGCCTCGAGTATCCGGTCGTCTTCATTTCTAATTGCAACAAAGACCAGTTCCCCTCATCTGTCTCGGACTCTTCGCTTTTCACATACGACACACGCCTCGGCCTGCGGTGCTCCAAGACGTATGGCACGCGCGGCAACTACAGCGCGATATTTGACAACTGGCACAATGATGTCTTGCGATGCGGCATTCCCACCCTCTACGATGAGGAACGCAGACTCCTGTTCGTCGGGATGACACGGGCGCGCCAATACCTGCTGTTTACCGCACACAAGCCCTCCTCGTTCTTCACGCGACTGGCAGAACCACATAACGTCGCACACATCGACGACCCACGCCCCACGCAGCGTGAAAGCGCCGAAGGCCAGGAACGCTACGAGCCGCCGCATCTTGACTACCGCGGCTCCACCCCTGTGCAGGTGCAGGTGCACTCGGTGCTACGCATCATTCCGGAACGATCGGGAAGAGGAAAGCTTTACGGTTCCTCGGTCCACTTTGCTGCAGAGCGGGCGGCACGAGGTGCCCTGGTAGCGGCGGGCAACGAGGACATCGCAGCGATCCTACGATACATCGATGGCCTCGATGCGCAAAAGCTTTGGCCAGAGGCCGAGTGCGTGCTTCCCATAGCCAATATGCGCCTCTCGGGCACCATCGACCTGCTCGTGTTCAACGACACGGCCATCGACATCGTAGACTACAAGACCGACCTCACGAACGCCAATCTCGAGGAGTACCGCATCCAGATCTCCTGCTACTACCATGCAGTGCGAGGCGTTTACGACGTTCCGGTCAGGTGCATCGTGTTTTTCACCGCCCGAGATGAACGCGTCGTCATAGACCCCATACCGTTTGACGAGCTTGAAACGCTCGTCAAGGTGCGGGAAGGGCAATAATTTTTAACATTGTTCCCTCACATTTACACAATGGAAAACGAGATGTCACGCTTCAACAGGATGGTCGAGGACTTCATCAAGACGACCTATGAGGACTTCAATCCGCATCCGCTCGTCATATGCGACACATCGGACCTGGAACGCTATGCAGATATATTCTCCATGCTGTGGAAACGCTACAACCAACGATGGCGCTACGACCTTCATGGGACACTCAAGGAGGCCGAGATCATGTTCGACCAGCTGTTCAAGGAGGTGGAAACGCGAAAGTTCCAACCCATCGTCGAAAACCTGTTCTGCGTGACCGACAAGAGCGATGAGAACAGTTGCGACTTCCTCGCCAAGGTCGTATCAGACCTGGAATCGATCGTCGATCATGAACGCAACAAGGTGGAGCAGCGAAAGAAGCGGGTCTCCATCATATCGTCCATCCTCTCGTTTGCCGACATCATCATCTCGGTAGCTCTGATCGTTGCCATATCGTTTGTCTCGCACATCGGGCAGGACTTCATCGGCACCGTGTGGGTCGGTGTGGCGTTCATCGTGCTTGTCGCATTCTTCAAGGTTTCACTTGACCGTTTCTACATCCTGCCGCTGATCCATAAGCGGGGCTGGAAGCTTTACCGCAACGTGGTGCGCAGCTACGAATCGATCATCGCAAAGATCGAGGGGATATCCCTTGTGATCTGCCAGTCGATGCAACGGGGCGATGATGAAATGTACACGCTGCACCTCATATCAAAGGGGTTGGAGCGATTGGATGAGGAATGAGGACGCCCTCAACAACGTGGCAGAGAGAGTGCGCAGCTGTACGCAGTGCCCACTGGCCAACGTGCGCACCAACGCCGTGCCTGGTGAGGGGCCAGCCGACGCGCGTGTCATGCTCGTTGGACAGAATCCAGGCAGCGAGGAGGACAGGACGGGCAGGCCGTTTGTCGGCAGGTCCGGAGCATATCTTGACGATGTACTGACACGCCAAGGGATACCACGCTCCGCACTCTTTATCACATCGATCGTCAAATGCACGAGCCCCGGCAACAGACGCCCGTCCAATGAGGAGGTCGCGGCATGCATGCCATATCTTGAGGCACAGGTGACGATCATCTCACCGAGCGCGATCGTCGCACTTGGACGCGTCGCCCAAATGATGCCCCACTACGACGAGATCGAGTATATCGAGACGTACCATCCTGCGGCGGCGATGCGATTCCCTCGATTTCGTTCACGGTTCGAGAATGACCTCCTGAGGGTAAAGACATATGTAGGCAGTATGTAATAGTATGGTAAGGTGAGGCGCACGTGAGGATAGAATCTTTCAATCCCTTCAACACGACCATCGTATCGGTGGTAGAGTGGGTGACATTCGCCCTTTCTTTCATCCTTGTCGCACTCATCATCACATTCGTCATCGCGCTGCTCTACCGGTCATGGAAGGAGTCATCCTTGGCCCGGTCAAAAAAGGATGAGAGCTTCATCACGCTCTACCTCGAAGGGCTCATGCCCGACGAACGCATCCCTACAAGGGACGGTGAAAGGAGGCGATTGCTCGCACGACTCATCGAAAGGGATGTCGGCCAGAACGACCGCCTCGCCAACGCCCAGAAGCTCTACAGGGCACTTGGTGGCGTGGAGCGCGACCTCAACGACCTCAAAAGCAGATGGTGGTGGGGACGCTCTCACGCCATATACCGCCTCACGAGGCTGCACATCAAGGAGGCGGAGCCGTACGTGCATCCAATGATGTATGTGGGTCGCCCCGAAGTGCGAATATCTGCCCTCAGATATTGCGTGAACGTCTGCCCCCGCGAGGTCGAAGGGAAGATGAAACACATCTTCATGTCGTTTTCCCGATGGTCGCACAAGTACATCATCAATCAACTTTCTGTGGCACACCTCTCCGTCGAGTCGTTGCGCCCGCTTGCCACTTCCAGGAACGATGATTTTCGCAAGGCGGCGGCCATCCTGCTCGGATACTCCGGAAACACGCCTGCCCTTCCCCCCCTCTCAAGGCTCAGTGACGACATCGTCAAGGACGTGCGACGAGAGTCGGTCGTATCGATGGGAAAGATCGATCATCCCGATGCCATCCCGTACCTAATCGAGATGGCATCCGATGCCAACTATCAGATACGGCGCGAGGTCGCCAAGGCATTGAGCAAGTTTGAGGACGAGCGCGCTTTCGACACGCTTACCGAACTAGCCGATGACAAGGCGTTTGACGTGCGCTATCATGCGCTCAAGGCGCTCATGAGGTATGGCAAGCGGGGCCGCACCGCCGTTTCATCGTTTTACGGAAGCTCCCAGTCCATAGTCGACGAACTGCTCCAGGCCTACGACAGGGATCGACACCATGAGGGGGGTGCGTAGATGGACGTTGTTGGCGCGCTCGTCAGTGTCGTCATGGGATACAACGTAGTCGTATTCGCATACTTCATCCTGCTCAACGCGTTCTACCTCCTCATATTCCTCCTCTCCACAGACCAGTTGCTCTATTTCCTGCAACGCTCGCGTTCGGTTGAGCAATTCGACGATCCAACGCTCATGTACCCCTCGATATCGATCATCGTTCCTGCCTACAACGAGGAGAAGACCATCGTTGCAAGCGTCAAGTCGTTCCTTGAAAAC
>DSAJ01000129.1 GCA_011372835.1 Methanomicrobia archaeon
GACGTTGTGCATGAGGCCAGGGACCAACTGGTCGTTCTCACCTACGTCCTTGTAATACTCGAGTCCCTGGATGAGTGATGAAGCGCAGTTTCCTACACCTGCTATTGCTAAACGTATTTTTCCCATACAATCACCCTTTATCTTTTGGTGAGATGCTCTTTTTATATTTTATGGTTATAAAATAGTGGCGATGGCGCATGCCTCAGCATGACAAAGGGACAAGTGCTTTAAACAAGTTGGTTCCATACAGGTCGTTTGGTGGGCATATGACATACGAGAATCCCAATATCCTGGATGTCGCTAGCGAGTACGTCTTTGGGGTGCTCGCACGACCGCATTATCATGCAGCCATCGAGCGGGCCTTGCTCGCCCCGGACGAGGATGTGCTCGAGTTCGGGAGCGGGGGCGGCGCATGTTCCCGTTTGATCGCCGATGCGCTCGGGGGCGGCGGTTCGCTTACATGCCTCGATATCAACGACTACTGGCTCGGGAAGGTGGAGAAACGTATCGGCGGCCGCGGCAACGTGCACTTTCTTCATCAAGACGTCACGAAAGAGCCTCTTTCCGCAGGATCGTTCGACCTCGTGTTCATCCACTTCGTCCTCCACGACATAGAGCGTTCCCTTCGCAAGCCGGTCGTCGATGCGCTCGTGAGGGGGTTGCGGCCCGGCGGACGTGTCTTTGTCAGGGAGCCGACGAAGGAGAGCCACGGCATGCCGATCGACGAGATACGCGCACTCATGGGCGGAGCAGGGTTGCGCGAGACGTATGCCGGCACCGACAAGAAGCTCGTCGTCGGGCCATTTTTCGAAGCTCTTTATGAGACAGATTGATGAGCGACACTCCGCCAGGGATGGCACCAAAACATTTAAAAGCCATATCTCGATTGTAGGTAATTGATTAGTGGCCGGGGTAGGGTAGCATGGTTATCCTAAAGGACTGTGGATCCTTTGACTCGGGTTCAAATCTCGGCCCTGGCCCCATTTAATCTGCCCGTAGGCCTTTTTTGGGAGACTTCCCGATATGCTTTTCAGACGTCATATCTCCAATGTGGCGCTTCCCCTGCTGGAATGCTGCGCGGTGAACGAATCCGATCCGCTGTATGCCCATATCAGCGTTGTCGGACCGTCGGTGGCAATGTCTTTGTCGTAGTCGTCGCTCGCAGCGAGCGGACGCATGAACTCCACCGTTGTCACACCTCCCGATTCGCTGCCCGCCGCTTCGAGTATGTCGTCCTGGCCCCCGAGGTCAGCATCTTTCGGGTGTGGGCCCGAAGCGCCGGTGCCGTAACAGTCGAATATCGACAATGCGCCGTCCTCGATCCATGCGATCACCATGTCAGCATCCTTCATACCGACTGACGGATCGAATCCAATCGACACCATGCCATCGGTATCTCCCACCAGCGCCATGACGATGTTCTCGCCGGCCGTCCTCCAATAGAGCGTGAGCCGGCTGTTGAGCTCCATACTGCCTTCGTACTCGTCCTGCGTTACTATCCCGTCTATCGCCACCTCTTTGGGCGGCAGCGTTGTAGGTTCCGCATCGTCCTCTCCCGATGCGCATCCCGCTACAAGTGTTGCCATCATCACGATGACGATGCCAATCGAGTAGATCTTCTTGTACATCAATCCTAATATGGATGAAGATGTTCTTAATGATATCTCGCTCCCTTTTGCATAATAGTTCACATGTAACAACATGTTTATATTGATTGAAGGAGAATGATATCTTGGAATAGTAAGATGATTTTTTTATAACTTTCAATACGACATGGCGCCGCACACTATCGTCTCGCCATGGCAATCGGGCACCTGATGTCTGGAAGTGGAATCATGAGTGAAAAGAAAAAGAAGATGACCAACGCCTTTGGTGCACCCATCGGCGATGACCAGAACAGCCTTACCGCAGGGAAGCGCGGCCCCGTGCTCATGCAGGACGTACACGTCCTTGAGAAACTGGGGCACTTCGACCGCGAGCGCATCCCTGAGCGTGTCGTGCACGCCAAGGGCGCCGGCGCGGGCGGTTACTTCGAGGTCACTGCCGATGTAACGAAGTACACCAAGGCGAACTTCCTCTCGGAGGTGGGAAAGCGAACCGAGGTGTTCGCCCGATTCTCGACGGTCGGCGGTGAGAAGGGATCTGCCGACGCTGAGCGCGATCCGCGGGGGTTCGCGGTGAAGTTCTATACCGAGGAGGGCAATTACGACTTCGTCGGCAACAACACGCCCGTGTTCTTCATCCGCGACCCGTTGAAGTTCCCCGACTTCATCCATACGCAAAAGCGCCATCCCGCGACGAACTGCAAGGATGCCGACATGTTCTGGGACTTCCTCTCACTGACGCCCGAGTCCACCCACCAGGTGAAGATCCTCTTCTCCGACCGCGGCACGCCAGCGACGTACAGGAACATGAACGGCTATAGCAGCCATACTTACAAATGGTACAACGAGGGCGGGGAGGCATTCTGGGTGAAATACCACTTCAAGACCGACCAGGGCATCAAGAATCTCACGAGGCAGGAGGCTGCGGAAATGCGTGCCAAGGACCCCGACCATGCGACACGCGACCTCTACGACGCGATAGAGCGCGGCGACTACCCCTCATGGACACTCGAGATGCAGATCATGTCTGTCGAGGCGGCAGAAAAGTACCGATTCGATGTATTCGATGTGACCAAGGTATGGCCTCATGGCGACTATCCGCCTATGAAAGTGGGCAAATTGGTGCTGAATCGCAATCCGGAGAACTACTTCGCCGAGGTCGAACAGGCGGCCTTTGCCCCCAGCACGCTTGTGCCTGGCATAAGCTTGTCACCGGACAAGATGCTCCAGGCACGCCTTTTCTCCTATCACGACACGCACATACACCGACTGGGGCCAAACTACCATCTCATCCCCGTGAACTCGCCGAAGAACGCGCCTGAGACGAGCTACCAGCGAGACGGATTCATGCGCACCGATGCCAATGGCGGCGGCGGACCGAACTACTGGCCCAATTCATTCGGCGGACCCGCGCCGGACATCGCAGCGAAGGAACCACCTTTCGAGGTCGCGGGAGGTGCGGACCGTCATCCATATACGCATCCCAACGACGACTTCGTGCAGCCTGGTAATCTCTATCGCGACGTAATGACAGATGAGGATCGTGCCCACCTCGTCGGAAACATCGTCGACCACCTGAGCGGGGCACAAAAACGCATACAGCTGCGACAGGCCGCACTGTTCTACAAGGCTGACGAGGAGTACGGCTCGCGGGTCGCAGAAGGCCTCGGACTCGATGTGAGCGAGGTTGAGAACCTGGCCGGGATGACTAAGGAAGAGCGGGAATGGGCCACCTCCCAGTAAGGGCATGGCTCGCCCTTTTCATTTTTTTGTCTTCAGCAGGATGATATGCATACTCACAGCAGTCGCTATGATCAACAAAATGATCTGTACGTAGACGTTTGATACCACCATGAACGCCGAGAACAGTATCGTCGCCCATAACAATAGGATGATAGCTATCTTCATCACGAGCGGTATGCCATTCCCTTCGCGGTAGTTGCGTATGTAATTTCCAAACAAGCGATTGCCCAGTAGCCAGTTGTAGAACCTGTCCGAGCTTCGTGCGTAGCATCCTGCAGCCAGTAGGAGGAACGGCGTCGTAGGCAATATGGGAATAAATATGCCTATGACCCCAAGACCGACCGAAACAGAGCCCGACACGATGAGCACACCGCGCATCATGCCTCCCACACGTATATCGCTTTTTTGATAAGGCACGATGTGACTATCACATTCTCTTTTTATAATTGTGATGTCCTATACACTGTTAGGCCTCGCTAAAGACCCTCATAAGCGTCACACCCAACAAAATCCTTAATAGTGGCCGATTACAGTAGGTATGTGGAATCCGAACAGCGCGAAGGCAAAAGC
>DSAJ01000032.1 GCA_011372835.1 Methanomicrobia archaeon
ATTTAAGTTAATATAAAAAGTAATTGTTATGGGTAAACTGCCCTATATCATCGTGCTCATCGGTATAGTGCTCTCTTCGAGCGCCTGTATCGGTGATTACGAGGAATCGACACCCGAGAACACGGTGAGAACGTATTACGAGGGCCTCAACGAGCGCAATCCGCAAAAGGTGTTAGGAACGCTCTCGGACGAGGTCATCGAAAACGCCGGCGGGAGGCAGGTCATCCTCACCTCGCTCGAAGACACGATGGAGGACCTTGAGGAGGACGAGCTCATCTTCGAGGTAGAGGAGATAAGTTCTGAGACCACAGGACTGCAGGCTACCGTTGAGGCACATATCAAGCTCTATCCCCGAGGATCGGACAAGGTATCACGCATACCATACACATTTTCGCTCGTCTACGAGAACGAACGATGGAAGATTCGTGATATAGAGTGAATGTGGCATCAGCATGCTACATATGGTTCACATACAAAATAGAGGGCCATTCCAATCAGTTGAAATGAATATTATTCCCATTTACACTATGTTATACAAATGCAAAAAATATGTATATATAACTAATTACATCCTCTAGTACGATTAAAACGTAGACTTTAGTTTCTCATTCTTTACGATTAGTAAAATCAGGCCTCCAAAAATTATTTAAAATGATGTCCAAATGGTAAGCAAAATAGGCGTTGAGGTAATTATCATGAAGTTATTGGAGTATGAAGCAAAGGACATCTTCGTCGAGTATGGCATTCCCACCTCAACAGGGTACGTCTTGGAAGACGTAGACAATCTCAAGGCCATACTGTACAAGATGGGCCTTCCCGTCGTCCTCAAGGCGCAGGTACTCGTCGGTGGAAGAGGTAAGGCCGGCGGCATCAAGTTCGCCAACACTGAGGAAGAGGCCGTCCAAAAGGCCCAAGAGATACTGAACATGAAGATAAAGGACCTTCCCGTGAAGAAGCTGCTCGTAAGCAAGCCCTCGCAGATCGAGAAGGAGCTCTACGTGGGATTCGTCGTCGACCGCAACAAGAAGAAGATGACGCTCCTTGCGTCGACCGAAGGCGGCGTCGACATCGAACAGGTCGCTGCCACCGCACCGGATAAGATCCAGCGGCTCGATATCGACCCGGTCATCGGCATCCAGGAATTCCAATGCCGCGAGGTCGCGCGCAGGCTCGGATATACCGGCAAGGAACTGCGCTCGCTTGCCTCGATCATCTACAAGCTCGGCCGCATCATGCACGACAAAGACGCAGAGCTCATCGAGATCAATCCGCTCGCCGTGACGCCCGAGGGATTCGAGGCGCTTGACGCGAAGCTCATCATCGACGACAACTCGCTCTACCGACAGACCGAGTTCAAAAAGGACGTCAAGGACACGCAGGAGTACACCGATATCGAGAAGTCGGCCATGGAAGCGGGACTCGCCTACGTCGAGCTCGACGGAGACGTCGGCATCATCGGCTGTGGAGCTGGGCTCGTCATGGCATCGCTTGACGTCGTCAATCACTATGGCGGCAAGCCGGCCAACTTCCTTGACATCGGCGGCGGCGCTAACGCAGAGAACATGAAGAAGGCGCTCGAGATCATCACGATGAAGGAAGGCCTCAAATCGATATTCATCAACATCTTCGGCGGCATCACCCGCTGCGACGAGATCGCAAACGGCATCCTCGAGTTCAAGCCGAGCGTGCCTGTCTACGTGCGCATGATGGGCACCAACGAGAAGGAGGCCCGCGAGATCCTCAACAATGCGGGCTACGAGCTCTACCAATCGATGCAGGAAGCTGCGAAGGCAGCCGTTGAGGGGGCGTGAGAACAATGGCAATTCTAGTTAACGAGAAGACGAAGATAGTCGTGCAGGGTGCGACGGGCCATCAGGGCCAGTTCCACTCAAAGCGTATGAAGGAATACGGATCACAGATCGTCGGCGGCGTCACGCCCGGCAAGGGCGGCCAGATGATGGGCGACATCCCCATCTACGACACCGTCGAGGAAGCGGGCGCAGACGCATCGATCCTCTTCGTGCCCGCACGCATGATGAAGGATGCTGCACTCGAGGCGATCTCGAACGGGCTCTCGCCCGTGGTCTGCATCACCGAGCACGTACCGGTGCAGGACGCCATGTTCATCATGGAGTACGCAAAGGACCACGGTGCCGACGTCGTCGGACCGAACACGCCCGGTCTCATATCGCCCGGCAAGGCGCTGCTTGGCATCCTCCCGCCACATATATTCAAGGAAGGGTCGGTCGGCCTCGTCTCGAGGAGCGGAACGCTCACCTACGAAATCATCGACGAGATGACCAAGGGCGACATCGGACAGTCGACGGCACTTGGCATCGGCGGCGACCCCGTCATCGGCATGGACTTCATCTCGGCGCTCGAGCGCTTCGAGGCGGACAAGGAAACCAAGGCAATGGTCATGATAGGCGAGATCGGCGGCGACGCGGAGGAGCGCGCGGCAGAGTTCATACGGGAGCACGTCTCAAAGCCGGTAGTTTCCTACATCGCGGGACGAACGGCACCTCCAGGCAAGCGCATGGGACATGCAGGCGCCGTCATATCGGGAAGCTCAGGCACTGCCGAGGCCAAGATCAAGGCGCTCAACGCGGTCGACGTGCCCGTGGCCACGATGCCACACGAGGTCCCCGAAATCCTGAGAGAGATGCTCTAAGACGAGCCTCTCACCTTTTCTTTTCTTATTTTCCTTGGATTTGGTGGGGCCAGATTGGCCCTATCAACGTTTTTACATGATATGTATGCAAGATAAATTTCAAGTGCCAAAGAAAAGTATCTGCTTTTTTTATTTCAAATGCAGGTTGGATTACAGTCGTGTATCAGGATGTCCGAGTAGAGCGACTGACGAAAAAGAATCGTGCTCAGATCATAGTAAAGATAGCCTATTATCATGTCATGGTATCCGGTAAGGAACTCCTCAAACGCCTCAAGCCCCCCGATGATCTCGTCGCGGGTGTCCTCTCCATCAATGCCTTTCAAGATGAGCTTCTTTATCAATCGATCTGTGTAGGACTCGTAGTCTTCGCCCTTCATGTTTAGCTCGCCGAAGGTGTACATATCGCCGTGAGGGCGGCCAAAGGGCAGTGTGTCCTTCTTCAGCGCCAGGAGGTCGCCCTCGATGGGTGTGGTGTGCTCGAGCAGTATCGAGGTGTGGTAGTACCTATACAATACGTACTGGTATTCCAAAACGGCCGCTTCGTAGTCCGTGTACGCCTCGTATATCTCTTCGTAATCCGGGTCGTGGTCGTCCAGAAGGGCTTGGAGCGCTTCGAGACGCTCCTGTTGATTCGCGGGTGCCGCCGCGTAGGCTATTTCCGCCTCTGCCATCTTCTCCTGCAGGTCTGATGCGTATAAGGGGGTGGTGATCACGTTTGGTGGTACCGTCGTCGGTGTGACGGTGGTCGTCGGGGGCAAAGTGGTCGGTGCCACTGTCGTTGCAGGCGTACCGTCCTCGCTGATGCAGCCGCTGCAGAGCATGCAGAAAACGATGAAAAGTGTCATCATGACGTAACTTTGTTTTTTCAGACCCATTGTTTCCAATCCCGATATTTCATGATGACTATACACAGTGTGGATTGCAATCCCTAATAAGAATGTCAGAGTAGAGAGATTGTTTGAATAGCACGTAGCTCAGATGGTAGTACGTATAGCCTATTTCCATGTCGTAATACCCTGGAAGGAAGCCCTCCAGCCACTGTACGTCTTCGATGAGCTCTTCACGAACATCCTGGCCATCGATGCCATCTACAATGAGCGATCTAATCTTACTGGACTTGATCATGATGCTTTCTCCGGCCATGTTGAGCACCCCCATGGTGTACATATCGCCGTGAGGGCGGCCAAATGGCAGTGTGTCCTTCTTCAGCGCCAACAGGTCATCTTCTATAGG
>DSAJ01000014.1 GCA_011372835.1 Methanomicrobia archaeon
GCCGCGCGGGTACATCATGGCAAGAAGCGGCATGCCGTGCAGGTCGCACTTTTCCGCGATCGAACCCAGTGCTGCAAGCATCTCGGTCTCACCGGGGCTTCCGCCCACGTTGACGTGCACCGAGACCGCCTCTGCTCCGAGGCGCAGTGCCTCGTCGACGCTTCCGACGATGACCTTGTGGTCGGGGTCTGCGGCGACCTTCGTGCTCGCGGAGAGATGCATTATCATGCCACAGCGCGTTGGTTCGTGGAGATGGCGTATGATCCCCTTGTGCAACACGACCGCTGACGCCCCACCCTCATCGATGGTGGATACGGTCTTATCCATGTTGGCAAGGCCGGCTATCGGTCCCACGGTCACGCCATGGTCCATCGGTATGATCACCGCCTTACCCTTTTCTGTAATGCGGTGCATACGCACCAGCTTCCCATTCATAGCGACACCTCCAGTGTGTCAGCCAGCAGCCGGGCCGTCTCGCCCTCCGTGGCGTGTAATAGATGCGCTGTCTTGTTAAGTATCCTGTGCGATACTACGTCTTCGACATCATTGTGTCGTGCCGGGGAAAAAACATCGTCCTCGGGCGTTGGACTCACTAGCATGCAGCCCGAGATAAAGACGTTCCCCCCTTTTGTGCCTAATTCCGTTTCCGTGTTTCATGTGGTTCACCATTGTCGATGGCAACGGCTCTCCAAAAATCATGACAGTGCAGCTCGAAAGCATAGTCCATAATCCTGGAGAACCATGCTTTCTACTAATAGTAGAAGAAACCAAAGCGATAGCTGGACCCCTCGTATTCAAACTGCCAGGTTCTGATAGAGAGATTCATACTACCAAGACGGAATGGCATTCAAGAGTTTATAAATGTTTCCCTATAGTGGGCGTCATAAAATATGGATATAGTCATGAAAATGATAAAAAAGATGGACCCGTTTAGGCGTTCGGGTCCCAGATGGACTCTATGTTCGTGACGTCCACGTAGGTCGTCCCTCCGACGGTGACGGAGAACTGTCCGCCCTCGTAGGTGACCAAAGCGGAATCCCGCGCATCGATGGAGAACGTCTCAGTGCCCTGTTCATGGTGGATAGCGAACGTCTGGGATTGCGGATAATATGCAGCCTTGGAGAAGAGCTCGGCCACGGAAAAGTTGTTGTCCTTGCCGGTGAACTCGCGTATGTCCCGGATGGACACGTAGATCTCGTTGGTGACATCGCCTGTGATGCCAAGCACCTCGTCCTCAGTGAGGGGTTCGACGGTGACGACCTGCTTCATCCAGTTGCAGGCGCATCCGATGTCGACGGCAAGCATCACGGGGCCGTCGTTGTCGCTGAGGCGTTCGCCCTCCTTGTAGAGGGCCAGTATGGCCGAGTCGACGTCGGCTCGGTCGAACGAGAGGATGTAGCCGTCCTCAGCTATGAAGTTGATGATCGAGGCATCTTCCGCTATGCCGACGTTCGCAAGAACGCTCGTCAGTGAGGCCCCAGAGTATTCCTCTGTTCCTTCGAAGAGCTGTTTCTCGACCGTCATTTCTTGCATGTCATCCAGTTCCTGGTAGGTGAACGTGGTGGGAGTGTCGACGGCGTCAATCACATCGACATCCCACTCTATGCCATCTTCGTCACCGATACATCCGCAGCAGAGAACCGCGACAAATGCAATGGCAATGAGTGCACGTTTCATCTATCCACCCGTTACGACCTCTATCTCGACGAGGTTGCCCACCCAGTTGCTCTTGGAGAGGCTGGGCGCTATGATGCGAAGGGGGCCACCTTCTTCCTCTGCGATCTCCTCGCCGCCTGCGTACCAGGCGATGATCGCGTGCGTGAGGTCGACATATGCTGCTTCCTTGTTGTAGCCGTCGCTAGCAAAGAACGTTACCGTTGTAGCATCGTCGATGCCAAGGTGTGCCATGAGGTCGCTGATGAGGGCACCGCCCCACTCGACATCATCTGCTGTCAAGGAGGTATATTCGAGGGATTGCAGTTCAGAAAGACCCACATCGGAGGATGTCCCATCGACCGTCACGGTGAGTGAGGCCGTGTCTTGTGGGGCGGCGGTGACTTGTATCTCAACGAGATTTTGCATCCATGTGTTCGCAGGCAGTCCTGGTGCAACGAATCGGATGGGGCCCCCATCCTCCTCAGGAATGGTGTCGCCGTTCTCGTCGTGCCATGCAAGCATTGCCTGCTGGAGCTGGGCGTATTCGAGCTCCTTTTGGTACCCGTCAAGGGCTATCATGGTGACCGTCTCTGCGTCCTCTACGCCGATGTGCTCCATGAACCCATAGAATGAGATACCTCCCCATGTCGTCTCGATCTCAGCTCCCGTCTTCTTGACCATCGTCGCGGTGATGGTCGCATACTCGAGCGATTTTATCTCCGAGAGACCGACCTCAATGGGGCTCCCGCCGTCGACCGTGACACTGAGGTAGTACGTGTCTGGCGGAGCGGTAGTAGTGCTTTCAGGCTCATCTGATGATATGCAGCCTGCGACCAGTGCGGTCACTAGGCATAGTGCCAACAAGATTGAGAGTTTGCGCTGCATGCCTTATAGGATGCATCAAAGGTTTAAAAACGTTATGTCAAATTGAAAATAACGCTCATCCTTCATCGATCAATTCCCGGAGTGGGGGTGGCAGATTGTCGTATGCGTCCGTCTCGGGGTCCATCGTTGGAAGATAGGTCTCCTCGAAGATCTCCCTCCCCTCGCCGGCGATGATGAATTCGACGAAGTCGATAGCCTCGTCCTTGTGAGGGGCCTTGAACGGTATCGTGAGGCCGTAAATGGTGGGATAGGCGATGAACTCGGGGGTCACCGATGCGAATCGCTGGAACGCGAGGCGTACCCGTGCGCTGCGTTCGAGTTGTTCGAAGTCATCTGTTCCCAGGTCTATCTGCGACGGGAGTGCCAGAAACTCCAGCTCATAGTACTTTGACACGTTCTCGTATTCGAACGCGTAGTCGATGCCGCCGGTCTGCAGGAGCGAGAGCAGCTGCACGCTGCTGCCGCGCATCGAGATGCGTCCGCCCGAGGTCTCGAATATCTCAGGAATGTGGAGGATGTATTCATCAGGTGTCTTCTCGATGTCGATTGGCGTCGTGAACTGGTCTTCGAATACGTCCTCGAAGATCTTCGGGTCGTCGTAGTACTCCTCGGCAAGCTGCATGATCATGAGCGTTCGGTAGCCGGCCGCATCGAAGCGGGGGTCGGAAAGGCCGAACGCCACGTCGTCCCTCGCGAGGATCTCGTACCAGTTGTCCAGTGTCAACTCGTCGGCATAGGCGCTGTCAGGTCGGTAGGCGATGCCGAGTCGATTGGTGGCGAACTGGACGTACCAGTCGCTGTGGGGCGACTCGCCATACATGAGCAGCGGGATCAGAGAATAGTCGGCCACGGCCAGCACGTCGGCGTCACGACATAGATCCGAGACCTGGCGCAGCACCTGTATGCTGCCATGCCCCTCGATGAGCACATCGATATCGGGATGCTCAGCCTCGTAGGCCTCCTCGATATGGTCCATCGAGGCAAGGAGGCTGCCTGCGCAGATCACCGTGAGCGTCGTGGTCTCGGGACGTGTCGCATACCATATGCCTGATACGAGCACGAATGCGATCACGGCTATCGCCAAGAGGTGTGATCTGTTCATCTTCATCACGCTACTTCATTGTAAGAACTTCTATCTTGCTCACGAATCGCACCCACCAGTGACCGTCGGTGATGGGGCCCTCGGGACCGATGATGGCGATGCGAAGCGGTCCGCCGTACTCCTCAGGAATCGCTCGCCGTCCTCCTCATAGGCGATGATCATCTGCAGGCTTTCAGCAGGTACCTCTGCACCTTGCTCGTCGTAGGTGATGAAGTCGCCCTCGACGAATTGTCTGTAGGAGAATGTGAC
>DSAJ01000144.1 GCA_011372835.1 Methanomicrobia archaeon
ATAGTGGTCTTATGCCCCAGTTCAATATAAATATTGCCACAAGCCGCGGGCTCTTTCCCGTCACCGTCGGGTTCGAGGGTGAGCGCATCGACTCGATCACCTATACGGACGGGGCGCACGCATCACCGACGCGGCTGATCATCCCGTCTCCCGTTGACCTTCATGTGCATCTGCGTGACTTCGAACAGCGGCAAAAGGAGACCGTTGCCTCAGGGACGCGCGCGGCGCTTGCCGGGGGCATCTGCGCCGTGGCCGATATGCCAAACACCGTGCCCCCGGTGGCGGATCGTGAGACGTACGAGCGTCGGCTGGAGCTTATGTCCCACGATGCTGCATGCGATTTTGTCCTGAACTTCTGCGTCGACGACAAATACTCGCTTAGCCAGGCGGCAAGCGTCGACCTGTTCTTCATCAAGGTCTTCCTTGGAGAAACGACCGGTTCGTACGTGCTTGAGAAGGGTCTGCTCGAGAACGTCTTCATGTTGAGAAAACCCGTTGCAATCCATGCAGACCTCAAGGGCATGCGCGAGGCGATCAAGTACTCGAAGCGCTACGAGACGCCACTTCACATATGCCATGTTTCCCGTAGGGAGGAGGTCGAGCTCATCGCCCGCCACAAGGATGAGCGCATCACCTGCGAGGCAACGCCGCACCATCTTTTCCTCTCGGGGGACCATGCCGTCAAGCCGCCGCTTGGCAACGCCAACGACAGGGATGCGCTCTGGGCAGCGCTTGGCACGACGATCGACATCGTCGCAAGCGACCATGCGCCCCATACGCTCGAGGAGAAGGAACACGGTGCCTTTGGTATCTCCGGGGTCGAGACCTTGCTCCCATTGATGGTGACTGCGCTCGTGCGTGGCGAGATCTCGTTCAAGCATTTCTACGCTGTTATGCATGAGAATCCTAAACGCATATTGCGTTCGCACGGCATCGAATACGGATTCGGCGTCGGCGGACGTGCGGACTTCTCGATCGTCGATACGAGCGAGTCGTATGCCATCGACCCCGCATTGTTCCATTCAAAGGCGAAACACTCGCCCTTTTCCGGCATGGAGGTCGAGGCACGCGTCGTCGAGACATGGGTGCGCGGCAAGAGATTCTTCTCAAACGGCGCATGCACCAATGAAGCGAGGGGAGCCCCCCTTTCTGCATTTTCCAAAGAGCCTTGATCTATTCCGCTGTAAACTTCAATATATAATGAAGCTATATTTCTGAGGGTGTGATCAGCACGGGGATCATAATTCTTCCTCGGTGGGCTGCTCTTCGTCAATAATTATTTATTTTCTATTCTTCTCCACATCATCGTGTCAGCGTATAGCGCCAACATTCGGAAGATGTACGCATTACGTTTCTTCCTCAGCCTCCATTTCATAGGCGGGGTGCTCGTCCCGTTCTTCCTCGACTGGGGTGGCATACGCTACAGCCAGATCATGCTCCTTCAGTCGTTTTTCGTCATCTCGATCTTTGTCCTCGAGGTGCCTACCGGGGCCGTGGCAGACTATTTCGGAAGGAAGGCTTCGCTGCTTCTTGGTGCTCTCTCACTTTCGGCCGCGACAGTGGTTTATGCAGCATATCCCTCTCTTTACATCTTCGCTATTGGAGAGTTCCTATGGGCGCTCGGGGGCGCGTTGCTCTCCGGCGCTGCAGAGGCGTTCGTCTACGACACGCTCGGCGAGATGGGCGAGGAGCATCTTTCCAAACGCATCTTCGGCCGCTTCGGGACCGTCGAGCTCATCGCGCTCATGGTCAGCAGCCCAGTTGGTAGCGTGATAGCATCGACCGCTGGATTGCGCTATGCGATGCTTGCGATGTCGATACCGTTTTTCATCGCGTTTCTCATCTGTCTCACGCTTGAGGAACCGCCTGTTCGCCGTGAGGGTGAGGACAGGAACTACTTCACCCTGGTACAGGGCGGCATTGAATACTTCAGGCATCACAGGATATTGCAGGTCCTCGCATTCGATTCGATCTCCATCGGCGTGCTTGCGTTTTTCGTCATATGGACATACCAGCCGCTCCTCCAGTCACTCGGGATATCGATCATCTACTTTGGATTCATCAATGCTGCCATGACGGGCGCGCAGATCCCCATCATGAACAATTTCGAGCGCCTGGAACGATTGGCTGGCTCGAAGCGCAGGTACCTCGCCGTGAGCTCGATCGTTCCCGCCATCGGATTCATCCTGCTCGGATTCGTCGTCTGGGTGCCCAGTGTCATATGCCTTCTCCTTATCATATGTGGATTTGGCCTTACGCGCTATGTGCTGTTTCAGAGCTACTTCAACAAGCATATCGCTTCGCACAATCGTGCAACGGTGATATCCACCATCTCGATGCTCTCAAGCATCGTGCAGGCCATAGTCTATCCCATTGTTGGGTACCTGGTGGAATGGTCTCTTCCAAGAACGCTCATCATCATAGGCGTCGCAATGATCATCTGCACGCTCATCTCCCGGATTCAGGAAGAGTACCTGATCGATTAGCAGGTAGTGCGCCATGTTCGTTAGCGATGGGCCCCATGCCATGATGCCGTCAGAGCGTATCCATGGGTGTTTGCTTAGGACTGGCCGTAACAAATGGACTTTTCGACGTAACACATCTTCTGCCCTTGTACTTGGTAACGGCCCCGCGTTGTAGTATCGTTAGACCCCCGATGTTCCACAATTTTCGTGTTAGTTTCAAATACCTCTGGCCTTGCTGCTATTGATCTTACTAACTTGAGAGATTTTTTTCCTATTTTTTTATTCACCCTTTATCCATATTATTTTAATTTTCATTGGCGGTCGATCCATGGGGGCCAAAAAAAGCATTTACGTTTTGCGATGAAAAACCACAAAGCTTAAAAGAAACACCCAAGTACTCCTTTTTGCATGATTAAGATTATCCATTTCTACGCCGATTGGTGCCAGGACTGCGAGATCCAGAATCAAATCCTCGATCAGCTCTCCATGGAGTATGACGATGTGACGTTCGAGCTCGTCAACGTCGACTACCAGGACAACAAGGCCAGGAAGTATGAGATAATCAACATCCCCACACTCGTGTTCGAGGTGGGCGATGCCGTCATTACCAAGGTGGAGGGCGTCGTCGAGCTCGAGGAGCTCGAGGAGCTCATCGACGTTCTTTATGACGATTTCGATGAAGAGGAGTACGAGGCAATCTAGCCTTTCGCAATTTAAAGGTGAGGACGTGGAGGAGCTCAGGCGCAAGACGGTACACATCGGAATGGGCCTATGGATGTTCTATCCCCTCGTGCTCACGCGCATCCCGGCCCTGCTCGTCGTCGCCATCATGCTGTTCCTTGCGCTCTACGTCTTTCGGCTACATGCATGGCGAGCTTCGTTTGTCGCCATGGCAAGGGAGGAGGACTATGTTTATGGGTACCTTATCGGCCCCCTTATCTATATCTGCGCCATTGGCGTCTGCGTGATCTTTTATCCTCTTTTCATATCAGCCGCGTCCATTGGCGTGATGGCGTTTGGCGATGGCTTTGCCACCATCGTCGGCAAGCGATGGGGAAGGACGAGAAATCCCGTTGATGACAACAAGACGGTCGAGGGGTCGGTCGCGTTTTTCATCTTCGCGTTCGCTGCCCTCATCTTTGCCATGCACTTCACGGCACCGCTCGATACGCTGCGTGATGTTGCCACGCTTGCCGCGATCGGCGCCATCGTCGGCGCCATCGTCGGCGCCATCGTCGAGATGATACCCTTCGAGCTCCACCGGGGCACGAGCATCTATCAGCGCATCTTTATCGATGACAACTTCTTCGTTCCCATCGTGTCGGGACTGGTCATGGCGCTCTCGTACATGGTCCTCTTTTAGTAATCGTGTTTGGACCCCGAAGAGCGTTTTAGGCGTTGGTACTGTTGCATCAGGCA
>DSAJ01000139.1 GCA_011372835.1 Methanomicrobia archaeon
AGAAAAACCCCATAGCGTCCGAGAAGACCTCCGGCCTCGCACGCATCCTCTATGGTAACGTCACGCCGGCACTGCTTAACAACGTGTTGTGGCACGAGCGCGACCTCTCGAACTCCGCGCCCGAGCGCGCGGTCATACCCGAGTCGTTCGTGTTGCTTGACGAGATGCTTCGCTCCATGATATCGGTCTATGACAATCTCGTCTTCTTCCCCGATAACATCAAGCGCAACCTCTACATGACCCAAGGGAAGAATCTCGCCGAGGCGTTGATGATCGCGCTCACGAAGAAGGGCGCTTCACGTCAGGAGGCACACGAGATACTTCGCACGATCTCGATGCTGGAAGGCGACTTCAAGCAGGCGGTACATGGCAACAGCGATGTCAAGGACTATCTCTCCGATGAGGAGATAGATGAGTTGCTCGTCCCGGAGAACTATATCGGCGAGGCACGAACGCTTGTGAGACGGGTACTGGATGAGAAATAGTACTCCTTGTCACCCTTTTTTATCTCATGATCAACATACGTGTTAAGGTGAAGATGTGGTACAAAAACGTGACTACCCACGAACGTATCGTCAACAGATGCTCGACACCGATCTCGTGTCATATGGCATCGTACAAGGCGAAAGTGATCTCTTCATAAAGACATCCCGACCACTCGTCTCAAAGGCGTACCACCTTCTCACATCGTATCGACGGGACATAGAGGCGTATGGTGCCGCGCACCCGCTCTTTTTGAAGACCCATCGGCCGTATGCTGACGAGGGTGACCTACCAGATATCGTAGCTGCTATGATCCAAGCATCACAGCTGGCACACGTCGGCCCCATGGCGTCCGTGGCAGGCGCACTCGCCGAGTTCGTCGGCCGGGGCTTGGCAATCCATAGCGAGGATGTGATCATAGAAAATGGCGGCGACGACTTCATAGCCTCGAAGAAGCCACGGATCGTGGGAACGTTTTCAGGAACGTCGACCTTTTCACAAAACGTGTTCATCTCCGTACCTCCCGTTCGATCACTGGGCATATGCACGTCCTCAGGCAACATCGGCCACTCGTTCAGTTACGGGCGAGCGGATGCTGCAACGGTCATCGCACCCTCGGCCACGCTTGCGGACGCTGCCGCGACAGCCGTATGCAATGCGGTACGAACGAAGGACGACATCGAACGAGGACTCGCCGTCGCTCGCTCGATCCCAGGGCTCACTGCCGCGATAGTGATAGCCGAGGACGATATGGGCATCTGGGGCTCGCTCAAGGTGGGTACGAGTGAACAGGATAACGCGCTTGTTTTTTCTTTAAAGATCTAAATCCATCGCATGTGGTCAAAAGATGGACGAGGTTCTTCACCGTTCATTATGGGATAGTAGTAGCGACTGGTCCCTCACTATCAATATCTCTAGCATTCCTTTCATTGGGTAGAGCGATGAACTGTTTTTCCTAGAGGCTATGCGCATGGCCAGACATCGCATATAAAGGAGATAGTGAAAAGCGGATGTCAAATACCATTCTCTATAGTAAAATTTCTAATTATCTTCTGCATAGTGTCTTTCAGGCCTAGCCACCGTATTCATGCACTATGATATCACTAATTTTCTTGCTCGTATTACCGTCACCAAATACGTTGCTTCTCTTGGTCGTGGGTTTGAACATACGAACAGCGTCACGAATGGCGTTCATGTCGCTTCCGACAAGTACGTTCCACCCATCATCGATGGTCTCGGTCCACTCGGTGGTGTCCCGCATGGTGATGCACGGTACTCCCAGGATGTAGGCCTCCTTTTGCATGCCGCCCGAGTCTGTCAGGATGAGCCTGGCATTTTCCTCAAGCACCAGCATGTCAAGATAGCCTACCGGGGGTATGAGTGTGATGGATGAGGATACCGTATCCCACATTCGGTGTTCCTTGAGGATTCGCTCAGTCCTCGGATGACATGGAAGCACCACGTTGTCACACGACGTCAGCGCCTCAAAGATCGCCTTAAGATTCGAGATGGAATCGGTGTTTCCTGCACGGTGCACGGTGGCAAGCATATAGTCCTTGGGTGCAATGTCAAGCGATGCAAGGATGGAGGATGTGTCCCTGGCGACGGGCAAAAACATCTCAAGCGCATCGACCATGATGTCGCCTGTCACATGGACGCCGTCCTCTATCCCCTCTTGAGATAGATTATGTTTCGCAGTGTTAGTAGGACAGAAGAGCAGCGAGCTCACATGGTCGGTCACGACCCGATTTACCTCCTCGGGCATCGTCCTGTCAAAGCTTCGAAGGCCCGCCTCAACATGTGCTACGGGTATGGTGCGCTTGGCACCGACGAGGGCGCCGGCGAGCGTGGAGTTGGTGTCACCATAGACGAGTATCAGGTCAGGGCGCAGGTCGCAGACCACCTTCTCGATCCCTTCGAGCATGCGTGCCGTTTGCACGCCATGCGACTCAGAGCCGATGCCTAGATTCACGTACGGTCTGGGGATGTCGAGTTCCGAGAAGAAGACGCCATCCATCCCATGGTCATAATGCTGGCCCGTATGGATGATATACTCCTCTGCGGTTCCTTTCAGTTCGCGTGACAGAGGGGCCGCCTTGATGAACTGCGGACGCGCACCGACCACCGTGGCTATGCGTACCATGAACCGGTTCACTTCCCTATGCCGTAATATGTGAATCCATGTGCTTGTGCCGTCCCCTTGTCTATCGCGTTCCTGCCGTCAACGATGGCAGCATTTGCCATCTTGTGGCTCACGGCGTCAAGATCAAGAGATGTGTATTCGGAATGCGCTGTCGAGATGACGACGCAGTGCGCGCCCGTGACGACCTCGTCCAGGTCGCTTGAGAGAGTGATCCCCTGATACGACTCGACATAGGGGTCATGCACCACGACGGTGGCACCCAACTGCTCCAGTTCGGAGACGACGTCAAGTGTGGGCGAGTTGCGCACGTCATCCGTGTCCTCGAGGTATGAGAGGCCGAGCACGGCGATGCGCTTGTCTCCCACTTCGCCTATCGCCTTCTTGACGAGCTCCACCGTGTGATGGGGCATGCGCTTGTTGATATCGCGTGCGAGCATCATGAGATCAAGTGACATACTCTTGCTACCATACTGTAACAGCAACGAATCCTTGGGCAGGCAATGGCCGCCCACGCCCGTGCCGGGAAGGTGCACGTTGCGATAGGGGCTCTTGTTGACAAGCTCGCGCACCGTGTAGACATCGATGCCAAGCGACTCGCAGAGCAGCGCAAGCTCGTTCGCAAAGGCGATCTCAACGTCACGGTATGCGTTCTCTGCCGTCTTGACCACCTCTGCCGTCACGCAGTCCGTCTTGTAGACGTTGCCCTTCAGGATGGATGTGTAAAGAGTCACGATGGCATCCTGGGACGCCTCGTCGATACCACCTACGACACGGTCGAGGTGCTCGATGTTGTAGAGGAGTTTTCCAGGCATCACGCGCTCGGGGCAGTTGCCAAGCATGAAGTCCACACCAGCTGTGAGTCCTGACTCCCGCTCGAGCGTTGGTCGAACGACGCCATCCATCGTGCCGGGGGCTATCGTCGACTCGATGACGGCGAGCTGGCCCTTTCCAAGGTGCTTGCCGATGTGTTCAAGTGCGCTGATAAGTGATGAGTAGTCGGGCACATCGCCTGCAAACGGCGTCTGCACCGCAACGAGTATCGCCCTGGCGTCCTTTATCGTGGCAAAGTCCTGCGTCGCCGTGAGCATATCATTCTTAACGGCTTCCTGCAAATAAACTGCCAGATTGGGCTCATCGCCCTTCAGGGGGCAAACGCCCTTGTTGATGAGGTCGACCTTCGGCCGTGATCTATTGATACCGATGACCTTGTGTCCGACCCTGGCA
>DSAJ01000022.1 GCA_011372835.1 Methanomicrobia archaeon
CTCCGTATGTCTGCACCGAAGAGCACCGACTCGAGCTCGAAGAGCGCATACGAGGGCGCGGGCAGAACGACCACGTCCCCCTCATTGATGAACGTGTTGAATATGATGCGTATGGCCTCGTCCGTGCCGTTCGTGGCAAGGATGTTTGAGATGTCTACGCCCCAATGTCGCGCGAAGAAGCCGTACGCATCCGCGTACTCCGGATAGGTCGAGAGCATCTCGGGCGTTGCGTTCCTGAGCACCTCGAGCGCCTTCGGCGAGGGCCCCTGGGTGTTCTCGTTGAAGTCGAGCCTGAGCTTGTCCCGTCTTCCCTCGAGGGGCGGATCGTAGCGCGGCATCTCCTCGACGGTCTTTCTCGGCCTAATCATGTTTACCACCTATGACGACGCAATCGCTCCTGAATATGACCTCGTAGATCTCGAGTCCGAACTCATCGATGCTCTTGCCCGAGTAGACGATGTCGACGATGGCATCGGCGATGCCCTCGCTGCAGCTCGTCTCGACGCTGCCGTTCACGTAGATCTCCTCGATCTCGTATCCCTGTTCACGCAGTTTGTCAAGGTAGGTGGACACGATCGTCTGGTACTTGCCGCAGGCGCAGACGGTAAATGAACGTGGGAGGTCCTCTATCTTCTTTCCCTCGGGGCCGATGAAACAGAGGGCGGGCTTTTCGTAGAGGGCCTTTTCGTCTGTCCATTCGATGCGCGAGAGCACCTCTGTCGCGTCACCGCCGTTCTTTAACACGTACTCCTTGTAGAGGTCCTCTCCGGTGAGCCCGATGGCCTTCTTGCCCTTCTTGGTGAGTTGTTCGACCCAGAACGGAACATCCTCCCCTCTCACGGTGATGACCTTGCACGACTTGAGGTGCGGATGATTGTCGAGAAAGATCGATGCATATCGCTTCAATCCGGTGTTCTTTGGGAGCACCAGCATTATGTTGCAGGCGTCTTCCTGCGGTCCGGGAATGTAATTAGCAGCTATGAAAAGAGTCACCTTTGTCAGTCATTTCGCAATCCTCCTTAGAAGATGTGGTGCCACAACGCACAAGGGCCCTGGTTGCACGAGTAAAAGAAGGCGTTGGACGCGGCCCTTTATCCGCATATATGAAGGCGACCAGCACTTCGTGCCTTAGCCTCCCCGTCTGTGGCATTCATGTTACCAAACACCAAATTATGCTCAAGTCATCCTGCACTGTTTATAAAAGTTTTGGTGCCAACGGCGACAGGCACGTTCGTGGATATGTTTTTACTGGTGTTTCTCGAGGGTTTCGTGGTGATATTACATTCGCACATCAAGCGGGGAGTTCAGGCTCGCATCGTCGCTTGTCATCGCATCGGTCCTGTTATACACGTTCCATACGTCATCGTTCATGATATTCACCACATCTTCATCTATATGGTGGGCGACGTCGCGTTCGTACCCATCGAGGTGCTTCTCGTAACGTTGCTGATACATCGCCTGCTCCACGAGGAGCGTGACTTCCTCGTCCGTGTGCTGGAAAATCCCCTCCTGCTCGAGCATGAGAGCTTCACGGAGCTCATGCAGGCCGTATTCCACCTAGCAGAGGAGCTTGAGAGCAGGAAGGACCTCTCCTCTCTTCCCGCTTCCGAAAGGTCGCACCTCTCGCTTGACATGAAACGCGTCTACACGCGCCTCGTTACGCAATGGCTCTTGTACATGCGCTACTTAAAGGACCACTATCCATATCTGTTCTCGCTTGCCATGCGCACGAATCCGTTCGATGAGGACGCAGGGCCGGAGATGAAATAGGAAAAAAGACCACGTTTAAATAGTCCGGACGACACATCATCATGCATGAATCCCGAAAGGTCGCCCAACAGGCTTATAGACGAACAGAGCCCTTACCTCCTCCAGCACGCCTACAATCCCGTTGATTGGTATCCGTGGGGTGAGGAGGCATTCGAGAAGGCGCGGGCCGAAAAAAGGCCCATATTCCTTTCGATAGGCTATTCCACCTGCCA
Organism: Methanomicrobia archaeon; assembly: GCA_011372835.1. GTDB lineage: Archaea > Methanobacteriota_B > Thermococci > Methanofastidiosales > NM3 > NM3. The sequence continues at coordinate 1,983 of DSAJ01000022.1, forward strand.
CTGGTGCCATGTGATGGAGGAGGAATCGTTCGAGGATGACACGGTGGCGTCGATCCTCAACGCCCGCTATGTGCCCATCAAGGTCGACAGGGAGGAACACCCTGACATCGACCATATCTACATGACCGTTGCACAGCTCATGACCAAACGGGCCGGCTGGCCGCTCACCATCATCATGACACCCGACAAGAAACCATTCTTCGCAGCTACGTACCTGCCTCGCAACAGTCGTGACGGCATGCTCGGGCTCATCGAGGTGCTCGAGAGAGTGTACCGTCTGTGGGTCACCGAGCGCAAAACGCTCCTCGAGGCTGCGGAGAAGGTCACGGCATCACTCGATGTCGGCATGTCGATACCGCCCGGCGACATGCTCGAACGCGAGGTGCTCTCCTCAGCGTTCGAGGAACTCACCGGCTCATACGACAAGGAGCACGGGGGGTTCGGCACATTCCCCAAGTTCCCCTCGCCCCACATGATACTATTCCTCCTTCGCTACTGGCGGCGCTTCCACCATCCGCTCGCGGTCCACATGGCCGAGCATACGCTCTCGTCCATGCGGCGCGGCGGGGTCTACGACCACTTGGCAGGCGGCATCCACCGGTATTCGGTCGATGCAGAGTGGAAGGTGCCCCATTTCGAGAAGATGCTCTATGACTAGGCCTTGGTTGCGCTTGCCTACCTCGAGGCCTACCAGGCAACTGGCAACGAATGGTACGCAACGGTCGCCCAGGAGACGCTTGACTTCGCCATAGAAGAGATGCGGGACCGTTCGGGAGCGTTCATCTCGGCAATCGATGCCGATACCGAAGGCGAGGAAGGGGGCTACTACCTGTGGTCTTTTGAGGAACTTGAACGCACGCTCAACGAGTCAGAACTCGTCGTGGCGAAAGGCGTGTGGGGTGTGAGCAGCAAGGGAAACATGCCCGACGAGGTGACGGGGGAGCCATCTGGTCGTAACGTGCTCTACCGTCCCCGGCCGCTCTCGGATGTCGCCGAGGAGCTCGAAATGGACGATTCAGAGCTGTCAGAGCGGATGGAGCACCTGCGTTCACGCCTTCTCTCGCTGCGCAACGAACGAACACACCCCATGAAGGACGACAAGGTGCTCACCGACTGGAACGGCCTCATGATAGCCGCATGCGCACGGGCGTCGTCCGTTCTGGGAAGCGATCGTTACCTCTCGATCGCAGAGGAGGCAGTCGAGGCACTGCTCTCGCACGTCTACGACGGGGGGCATCTTCTTCACAGGTATCGCGGCTCGACGGCAGGGATACGCGGAAAGCTCGAGGACTACGCCTACCTCTCTTGGGGCCTCTTCGAGCTCTACGAGGCATCGTTTAACACGAAGCACCTCGAACTGTCCAGGGAGCTTGTCGATTACGCTATAGACCACTTCTTCGATGAAGGAAATGGGGGCTTTTACCTCACCGATGAGCATGACGAGACCCCGCTCGTGCGCCAAAAGGAGATCTATGACGGGGCCCTTCCCTCGGGTAACAGCGTGATGACGTACCTGCTTTCCCTGTTTGCAGCGCTCGATGAGCGATCGGGATATGGCGCGCGTGCTTCGGATCAGATACGTGCGTTCTCGCGCCACATCGAACGAAGCCCTACTGCGTTCACGTTCTTCCTTTGCGGCATCGACCTTCATCACGGTCCCATCGCCGAGGTGCGCCTCGTCGGTGACGACGTCTCTTCGTTCATCTCTGCGCTGCGAGGCGCATACGTGCCGCATGCGGTCGTGACGGTGAAGAGCTCGCGGTCAAACGAGGTGTCGATAGAGCGGCTCGTGCCATCGATGGCAGACATTAAACCAACCGACCAGACGCCCCGGGCCTATGTGTGCATTGATACGACATGTCAGGAA
>DSAJ01000181.1 GCA_011372835.1 Methanomicrobia archaeon
CTTCAAGGATGAACAGGTGTTCAATCCCAATTATCTTCCCGACACCCTGCTGTTCCGCGACAAGGAACTCCAGGCACTCGTCTCGCTCGTGCGCCCCGGCCTTCGGGGCGGGAAGCCGCACAACACGCTCGTTATCGGCCCCCCTGGCACGGGAAAGACGACGACGGTGCACTTCCTATTCGACGAGATCCAGAACGCCTCTGACAAGATGGTGCCCGTCCACATCAACTGCAAGCTCTCGAACACGAAGTTCACCGTCATGTCCGAGGTGCACAAGAAGATCTTTGGCCATCGCCCGCCCGAGACGGGCGTCCCTTACACACGCGTTTACGAGAAAGTGATGAATCATCTCGACCGCAAGGGGCTCAGCCTCCTCGTGGCGCTTGACGATATCGACTTCCTCTTCGAACAAAAGTATGCAAACGACATCATGTACGACATACTGCGCGCCTACGAGCAGTATCCGCGCGTGCGCACCGGCGTCGTCGCCATCCTGTCCCGCGAGGACTTCAAGGAGGTGATTGCAACGAAGCTCTACAGCATCTTCATGCCGCAGGAGGTCACGTTCCCTCCATACTCACTCTCAGAAACATATGAGATACTGCTCAAGCGGGCCCAAGCGGGATTTTTCCCGGGCGTCATATCAAAGGAACTCGTTGAACACATCGCGGAGCTCACCGCCTCGCAGGGCGACCTTCGTGTCGGCATAACGCTTCTCTCATCGAGCGGCATCATCGCTGAATCGCATGCGAAACGAAAGATCGAACGCGAGGACATCGATGCCGCATATGAGAAAAAGGCCCGATTCGTCACGCTCCACGAGAAGGTAGCGGTGCTTTCCGCCGCCGAGCGGCAGATGCTGCGTGAGATAGCAACGGACAAGGATGTGCGTTCAGGGGCGCTCTTCGAGCGCATGAAGGGATTGTTCAACAAGAAGTCGTTCTCGCAGGCGCTCACCAAGCTCGAGTCCTACGGGCTCATCGATAGCAATGTCGTTATGATGGGTCGTGGAAGGAGCAGGGTATTCACGCCACGATTCCCCTCCGAGGACATATTGGCGGTGCTCAAGGACGTTTCTTAGATGCCGGCTTTGCACACAAAACCCTAGATACCCACGAACTCTTTCTTTTCTTCAGGAGCCTGCTTCTCGCCCTCGTCGAAGACCATCTCGAGGTCGATGTCCTCGCCGGATTTCTTTGCTTGCTTGGCTTCCATCTTCCATACATAGAGGCGCATGGCCTTTTCCATGAGCGAATCCAAGGATTCCTTTGAAGAAAGTTCGATATCGCCTATTTTCACGTAATTGCTCGTTGCTTGAGGCATACACCTAATGGCATTATAGAAAGAAAAAGGTTTTCATGAAGTGAGCTTAGTATTCGCCGAGAATATGGTCCACTAGGTCGGTGATCGACTCGAACGATGCATCGGCAGCCTCGCGAAGCTCGTTGTGCTTGGCCTTGAGGGCAAACCTCCCTCCCACGCCGTGAAACATCGAGATGTCGTACTTCGTGTCGCCCACACAGGCGATCTCATCGGGCGATACACCCTCCTCGCACGCGATCCGGTGGACGATCTCGTGCTTGCGCAGGGGGTCGACGCTGCACTCGCCGCGTCCGGTGAGGCGTCCGTCCTCGTCGCAGTCAAGCGCATTGGCATAGGCGCCATCTACTCCGAGCTCCTCACCGATGCGCCGTGCGAGGACATCGATGCCAGAGGAAACGATAAAGACCTTGATGCCGTGCTCCTTGAGCCGGTCGATGGCCACGCGGGTCTCGTCACACGGCACATGGTCCTTGAACGCATCGTCGACGTCGCTTGACGTCGGCTCCCTGTGGCGCCAGAGCGCGATGTCGCGCTCCATCCACTCCTTGTAGTCGATCTCGCCCGCAAGGAATGCATCCATGTTCGCGCGCACGTCGCGGGGCAGTGCCTCGAAGTGGTCATGCAGCGTCTCCCACGACGATCCGTAATGGATAAGCGTGCCGTCGAGGTCGAAGATGACGATCTTGTAGAGGGAACGCATATGCATCAGATGAGGCCTATCGATGTGCCGACCCTCTCGAACGCGGTGATCGCCTCGTCAAGGTCGTCCTTCGTGAGTCCGGCGTTCATGATGGTGCGGATGCGCGCCTTTCCCTGTGCGACCATGGGGAAGACGATGGGAAGCGCGAAGACACCGTTTTTGTAGAGACCATCGGAGAGGTCCTTTGCCATCTTGGACTCGCCGCACATCACGGGGGTGATGGGCGTCACCGACTCGCCGGTGTCGAATCCGAGCGACTGGAGCTCCTTCTTGAAGTAGTTGGTGTTGTCCCAGAGGCGCTTGTGGTGCTCGGGCTCACGTGAGAGCACGCGGATCGCCTCGAGCTGCGCCGCAGCCACACACGGGGGATGCGACCCCGAGAGCAGCCACGTCCTCGATGTGTTGTATGCGTAGTTGACCAGGTCCTGGCTTCCCGCCACGAGCCCGCCGACGACGCCATACGCCTTCGAGAACGTACCGACCTCCACGTCGATCTCTCCCTCGATGCCGTAGTGGGCCGATATGCCCTCGCCGTGCGGACCGAGCACGCCCTCGCCGTGGGCATCGTCGAAGTATGTCATGGCACCGACCTCCTTGCAGAGCTTCACGATCGTGTCGGCCTGCGCAACATCGCCGTCCATGGAGAAGACTCCGTCGGTGATGACGAGGATGCGCCGGTATCCCTTCTTGTCGGCCTCCTGCAGCTGGTCCTCGAGCTGCCCCATGTCCTGGTGGGCGTATATCGCCTTGTCGGCGCGCGAGAGACGCACGCCGTCGATGATGCTGCCGTGGTTGAGCTCATCGGAGATGATGATGTCACCCTTGTCGGCAAGCTGGGGTATGAGGCCCGCATTGGTGGCGAACCCCGTCTGGTAGACGAGCGCCGATTCGCTTCCCTTGAATTTGGCAAGCTCGCGCTCCACCTCAGTGTGGAGCTCCATGTTCCCTGCTATCGGCCGCACGGATCCCGAGCCCGCGCCGAGTCGCCTGGCCGCCTCGCTGGCCGCCTCGATGATCTTCGGATGATTCGATAAGTTGAGATAGTTGTTGGAACAGAGCATGATGACGGGCTTTCCATCCACCACGGTCCGTGGTGCGGAGGGGCCCTCGAGCACGCGCAGGTTCCAGTTGAGATTCTGTTCCTTGAGCTTTTCGTATTCTTCCCTTAGAAATGCGGTCGAGTCGCGTTCCATGCTTACCACCTTCAAAACGTCAAGACAATCTTTCCCGAGTTGCCAGAGGCCATGACTTCCATGCCCTCTAAAATGTCATCGAACTTAAATGTATGTGTGATGATCGTATCGAGGTCGAGCTTGCCCGATTTGAGCAGGCCGGTCGACGTGAGCCACGTGTCCCATATCCTCCTGCCGTAGATGCCCTTCATGTCGACGCACTTGAAGACGATGTCATCGGTGAGATTGATCGTGACGGGGTCGTTGAATACGCCAAGCAGCGCGAGCGTGCCTCCGCCGCGTACCATACCAAGCCCGGTGTTAACGGCGTTTGGATTGCCCGTTATCTCGTAGACGGCGTCCATGCCAAGCCCGTCGGTGAGGTCGCGTGCCACCTTGCCGAAGTCGTCGCCCTTCTTGAGCACGACGTCGGCGCCAAGCTTCTTTGCGAGGTCGATGCGGTACTCGTTCGTGTGTCCCACGGCAACGACCTGCGCTGCGCCGGCGGCCTTGGCAACGGTGATGGCCAAAAGACCGATGGGGCCGCACCCGAGCACTGCGACGTTCTTGCCGGTGATGTCGCCGGCTGAAAAAACGGTGTGCACCGCGTTGCCCAATGGGTCCTGCAGCGTGGTGTACTTC
>DSAJ01000198.1 GCA_011372835.1 Methanomicrobia archaeon
GCGAAGTATGGCATCATCAAGTCGCTCCTGCGGCGAAACGTGCGCGTCGTGCGCGTCCGCTACGACACGCCGATCGACGTCATCGAGACGTACAAGCCCGACGGCATCCTGGTCAGCAACGGCCCCGGCAATCCCGATCGCGTCGACACGATATGCGACACGATCGACGCCGCGCTCAATCGCGACATCCCCACCGTCGGCATCTGCATGGGCATCCAGCTGCTCTCGCTCTCGCAGGGCGCCGAGACGTACAAGCTCAAGTTCGGCCACCGCTCGCAGAATCAGCCCTGCAGGGAACTGGGCACGAGCAGGTGTTACATCACGAGCCAGAACCACGGCTACGTGGTCGATCCGGCCTCGCTCGAGGGCACCGACCTCTCGCTTTGGATGACCAACGCAAACGACGGGAGCTGCGAGGGCGTCACGTCATCGCGCCTCAACACGTTTGCCGTGCAGTTCCATCCCGAGGCGAATCCGGGGCCGCGCGATACCGACTTCCTCTTCGACAGGTTCTTGTCGCTCATGGGGGACTGACCATGCCGCTTGACACATCCATCAAGAGGACGCTCGTGCTCGGCAGCGGCGCCGTTCGAATCGGCCAGGCAGGCGAGTTCGACTATTCGGGCAGCCAGGCCCTCAAGGCCCTCAAGGAGGAGGGCATCCACACGATACTCATCAATCCCAACATCGCCACGATCCAGACTGATCCGCGCCTTGCTGACGAGGTCTATCTGCTCCCGCTCACCAAGGACTACATCGTGAAGGTCATCGAGAAGGAGCGACCCGACAGCGTCCTCCTGGCCTTCGGCGGTCAGACGGCGCTCAACGTGGGCATCGCACTTCGCGATGACGGCACGTTCGAGAAGTACGGCATCCGCGTCCTCGGCACGCCCGTTGACTCCATACAGAAGACGGAGGACCGCGAACTGTTCAAGGAGACGATGTCCCGCGCCGGCGTCAATACGCTCCGCAGCGTTCCCATCAGGAACCTCTCCGATGCGAAGGCGGTCGTTCGCGACACGATCGGCTATCCCGTCATGGTGCGCCCCGCCTATACGCTCGGCGGCAAGGGGTCGGGCGTCGCATACGACGACGAGGGGCTCGAGCGCATCGTCGCCAAGGGCATATCGCAGAGCCTGATCGGCCAGGTGCTCATCGAGGAGTACGTCGGCGGATGGAAGGAGATCGAGTACGAGGTCGTCCGCGATGCCGAGGACAACTGCATCTGCATATGCAACATGGAGAACTTCGACCCCATGGGCATCCACACGGGCGACTCCATCGTCGTCTGCCCCTCCCAGACGCTCACCGACGAGGAGTACCACATGCTCCGCACGGTCTCGATAAACGCCGTGCGCGAGGCGGGCATCGTCGGCGAGTGCAACATCCAGTACGCCCTCGAGACCACGTCCAACGAGTACCGTGTCATCGAGATCAATCCGCGCCTCTCACGGTCATCTGCCCTGGCATCCAAGGCGACAGGCTATCCGCTCGCATACATCGCGGCAAAGATCTCGGTGGGCTACAGCCTCATCGAGCTCATCAACGGCGTCACCGAGGAGACCACTGCGTGCTTCGAGCCGGCACTCGACTACATCACGGTGAAGATGCCGCGCTGGGACCTCCAGAAGTTCCCGTCAGTCCCCGACGACCTCGGTTCGCAGATGAAGAGCGTGGGCGAGGTCATGGCGATAGGGACGTGCTTCGAGGAGGCGCTCCAGAAGGCTGTGCGCATGCTCGATGTCGGAAAAAAGGGCATCGTGACCTCATTTGGCCGCGGCATGCCCTTCGAGAAGCTCCTGGCACACTGTGCGCTGCCGACGCCCCAGCGATTGTTCTACATCGTCTCTGCGCTGCGCGCGGGCGCCTCTGTGGACGAGGTCGCTCGTGCATCGAAGGTCGACCCGTTCTTCCTGCACAAGATCCGCTCGATCGTCGAGCTCTACTCGCAGATGAAGCAGCTCCCCTCGGGCGGCGTGTCGCTTCCGCAGTCGAAGTTCAAGGCGCTCCTTTATCTGGCCAAGCAGAAGGGCTTCTCTGATATGCAGATAGCAGAGGCGCTCGACCGCGGCGAGCCGGAGATCCGCTCGCTTCGCACAAAGTGGGGCATCGTGCCGCGCGTGCGCCAGATCGACACGCTCGCGGCCGAGTGGCCCGCATCGACCAATTATCTTTACATGACCTATGGCGCGTCAAGCGATGACATCGGACCCGCCGGCGACAAGGGCGCCATCGTGCTCGGCTCGGGCGTCTATCGCATCGGCAGCAGCGTCGAGTTCGACTGGTGCGCCGTCAACATGATATGGGGCCTCAAGGACCAGGGCGTCGAGGAGGTCATCACGATCAACTGCAATCCCGAGACCGTCTCCACCGATTACGACATCAGCGACAGGCTCTACTTCGAGGAGCTCACCGCCGAGCGGGTGCTTGACATATACGAGCGCGAGATGCCTCGCGGCATCGTGCTCGGCGTCGGCGGCCAGACGTCGAACAATCTCTCGCCCGCGCTCGCCAAGCGCGGCGTCAAGATCCTCGGAACCGCGCCGCAGGACATCGACCGAGCCGAGGACCGCTCCAAGTTCAGCAAGCTCATGGACACGCTCGGCATCAAGCAGCCGCAGTGGATCGCCGCCACCGATGTCGACGAGGCGATATCATTCGCACGTGAGGTCTCGCTGCCGGTGCTCGTGCGCCCCTCCTATGTGCTCTCGGGCGCTGCCATGAAGGTGGCCGACACCGAGGAGGAGCTGCGCACCTACATCTCCGAGGCCACCAGCGTCTCGCGCGAGTATCCCGTTGTGGTCTCGAAGTTCTTCGACAACGCCAAGGAGGTCGAGGTTGACGGCGTGAGCAACGGCAAGGGCACGATCATCGGATTCGTGCTCGAACACGTCGACCCTGCGGGGGTCCACAGCGGCGACGCCACCGTGGTGACCCCTGCCACCCACCTCTCCACCGACTTCAAGGCGCGCCTGCGCGAACACTCGCGGCGCATCGCAACCGAGCTCCGCATACGCGGGACGTTCAACATCCAGTACCTCGTCGTCGGAAACGACATCTATGTCATCGAGTGCAACTCGCGCTCCTCGCGATCCATGCCGTTCGTGTCGAAGGTCTATGGCATCAACATCATGGAAGAGGCCGCAAAGGTGGCACTGGGAAGCGACAACCTCGTCGATGACCCCCCCGTCTCCCGCGACCACATCATGAAGGGCGTCAAGTTCCCCAAGTTCTCGTTCGTGCGGCTTGCGGGCGCGCGCCCCGTGACGGGCGTGGAGATGATGTCGACAGGCGAGGTCGCAAGCATCGGCGAAGACTTCCACGACGCATTCGAAAAGGCGATGTACTCTGCCAACCCACACATGAACAAGCCATCGCCCCACGTCGTCATCCTGTGCAACAATCCATCGCAGCGCGATTTGCTCCAGGCGTTGGCCCGAGACCTGGATGCGGCCGAGGCGCGTCTCTCGACGCTGCCGTCCTCCCGGGAGATCTTCGACGAGGCCGGCGTACCTGTCAACGTCATCGATGACAAGGCAGCCTTCGATGCGGCCGTCATCGCGCGCGACATCGACTGCGTGATCGACATCCCGTGGTTTGCCGATCCCTCGGCTGCCCACGACCCACATTTCGGCATCATGGCCGCGGGATTTGATGCGTTCATCATCACCAATTCGGGGATGGCAAAGGCATTTGCGAAGACGCTGAAAGTGCGACATGGAAAGCCCATAACGATAACGCCCCTGAAAAACTACACCAATATCGTGTAA
>DSAJ01000011.1 GCA_011372835.1 Methanomicrobia archaeon
GACATACGCAATGTATGGGTCTCGTATGGGGAGCACATCGTGCTCAAGGACATCACGCTCTGTGTCGAGGAAAACGACTTTCTCGGCATCATCGGGCCAAACGGGGGCGGCAAGACGACCCTTCTCAAGACGATCACGGGGGAGATCGCCCCGTTGCGGGGCTCTGTGCGTATCTTCGGCAACCATCCGCGTAAGGAAAAGAAGCATATTGGCTACGTCCCCCAACACTCGCATCACATAGAAGGATTCCCCGCCACGGTCTTCGAAGTCGCACGCATGGGGCGCTATGCGAACAAGGGGTTGCTGAGGCAGTTTGACAAGGATGACGCCGAGGCGACGATGCAGGCGCTCGAACGCGTCGGCATGGCCAGATACAGCGACACGCAGATCTCCAAGCTCTCGGGTGGACAGCGCCAGCGCGTCTTCATCGCCCGGGCACTTGTCAACGAACCGTCGCTGCTCCTCCTCGACGAACCGAACGTGGGCATCGATTCCACGATGCAAAGTGAGTTCTATTCACTCCTTCACGACCTCAACGACTCGTTGACGATACTCTTTGTCACCCACGACCTCTCCGTGGTGTCGCGGCATGTGAAAAACATCGCATGCGTCAACAAGACGCTCTACTACCACGGCAACAAGGAAATAAAGAGGGAGGATCTCGAACGCGTCTATAACTGCCCGATAGAGCTCATCGCGCACGGGGTGCCCCATCGTGTCCTGGAGGAACACTGATGGAGGGACTGCTGGCCTACGAGTTCATGAGGAATGCGCTCGTCGCTGGTGTGCTCGCAAGCGTCATCTGCGGCGTGATGGGCGTCTACGTCGTCCTCAAGCGTATCGTCTTCATCAGCGGGGGCATAGCACACTTCTCTTTTAGTGGTGTTGGATTCAGTTATCTCGTCGACATCAATCCGATGCTGTCGACGATCCTGTTCTCGCTGGTCGCGGCGCTCTCAATCGGATGGATAAAGGAGAAGATACGCCTCGATGAGGACTCGACGATCGGCATGCTCTGGGCCAGCGGCATGGCGCTTGGCATCATATTCGTAGGGCTGAGCAAGGGATATGCCACGGAGCTTATCAGCTTCCTCTTTGGGAACATACTGGCTGTCTCCAGGGAAGACCTTGTCGTCATGTTCGTGCTCACGGCCATCGTCGTCGTCACAGCCGTTGCCCTCTTCAAGGAACTCTTCATCCTCACCTATGACGAGGACTACGGACGCGTGATGGGGCTTCCCACCTATTCGCTCAATCTGCTTCTGCTCTGCCTCATAGCGCTCACCGGCGTCGTCCTGATCAAGATCGTCGGTGTCATACTCGTCATCGCGCTGCTCACGATTCCCGCCGCAACAAGCAAGCTCCTTGCATCGACCATACGAAGCATCATGGTGCTTGCCATCGGTATCGGGCTCGTGTTTACCGTAACGGGGCTGTTTTTGTCCTACTACGTCGACCTTGCCTCGGGCGCCACCATCGTCATCGTCTCGACCATAGGCTTTTTCATCGTATCGCTGCTTCACAAGGTACGTGCCAAGAGGAAGAGAAAAGAGTACTTAAAGACCGAAGTGAGCACGTAGCACAGGACAGAGGAGGGGATCTAACGAACAGTGATGAAGAATTGCGCACCATCTTCTTCGAGGACGGGAAGGTGAAGATGATCGACCAGACAGTGCTCCCGCTCACCTACCGCCTGCATGCGTGCGCTACGGTCGACTGCCTCATCGAGGCGATACAAATGCTTCGCGTGAGGGGTGCGCCGGCGCTCGGCGCGGCAGGCGCCTACGGTGTGGCGCTCTCGGCCATCGAGCACCGCAATGAATCGCGAGAGCTGTTTTTCCTCCATGTTGTCGAGGACTGCACGCGCCTGGCACGTGCTCGCCCTACCGCGGTCAATCTCTCATGGGGCGTCAACGAACAGCGTGCGCTGCTCGATCGTCAAGGGGAGCCCGAGGAAACGATAGAGCGACTCGTCGAGCATGCCGAGCGCATCGCAGAGACCGACGTGCAAAACAACAAGAGCATAGGACGACACGGTGCACGCCTCATCGAAGATGGCGACTCGATACTCACCCACTGCAACGCGGGTGCCCTTGCGTGTGTCGGCTACGGCACGGCACTGGGCATCGTGCGGTGGGCGCATAGCGAGGGAAAGCGAATCCACGTCTACGTCGATGAGACGAGACCGTTGTGCCAGGGCGCACGCCTCACGGCGTGGGAGCTCGTCAGGGAGGGCATCCCAGCCACGTTGGTGACAGACAACATGGCGGGATCGCTCATGCAAGCGGGCCTGGTAAACAAGGTGGTCGTCGGTGCCGACAGGATCACGGCACATGGCGACGTGGCAAACAAGATAGGGACCTATTCGCTGGCCGTGCTCGCGCATCATCACGGCATCCCCCTCATCGTCGCGGCGCCGGTCTCGACCATCGACTTCTCGTGTACGGCCCCGGAAGACATACCAATTGAGGAGCGGGATGCAGACGAGGTGCGTTACTTCTGCGGCGTGCAGGTGGCGCCTTCCGATGTGGCCGCGTACAATCCTGCCTTTGACGTCACTCCCGCTTCGCTCGTGGACAGCATCGTCACCGAGAACGGTATCGCGCGCCCTCCTGACAAACGCTCAATCAGGGCACTCAAGCCGTGACCATACCTTCTCAGCCACTGCGCCCGCCTTACGGGCGACGCGCTCCTCGTCGACGGTAGTGACGCGTTTGTCCCATACGATGAATCTGCCAGCGACCATGACGTGGTCGATGCATCCGGTGTTGGCACCGTAGCTTACCGTGGTGGCAATGTCCTTCCACGGAAAGAGCGCCGCCTTGTTGATGAAGGTAATGTCTGCATCCATGCCCTCCTCGAGTCCCCTGCCACCGCAAAGGAGAGGGATAAGCACGTGCGGGTCAAGGCCGTAGATGAGTCCGATGATGCGCACATCCGAGAGGAGGTCATAGCCGTCGTTTATTGCAGGTGAATCGATGCCCATGCCCACGGGGACACCCGCTTGAAGCATCGCCTGGATGGGCGGGGTGCCCGAGTGGAGCCTGAGATTCGAGCCGATGCATGCCACCGCCGTGCTTTTCGTAGATGCGAGCAGTTCGATCTCACGCTGATGCATGTGAACGCAGTGAGCAAGCGTCGTTGACTGGCCAAGCACCCCTTTTTCATGGAACACCTCGGCAGGAAGCGCACCGTACTCCTCCTTGGAGATTTGTGCGTCAAGGGACACCTCGTTGAGATGCACGTGATATCCTGAAAAGAGATCGGGATGGTCATTGACCGCACCGACGCATGCATCGATAAGCTCCCCGCTCGTCATGCGTATGGAGACGATGCCCATCTTGACGTCGACAATCGATGATGAGCGCGCCTTTCGTGCAAGTTCCATCGTCGTGTCCAGCGTGGCAAGGGGGTCATCCCACTCCTGCCTGTCCATGATCGCCTCGCTGAGCGAGGCGCGCAGGCCGATATCGGCGCATGCGTCCATGACGTCGGATTCGTGGAAGTGCATCTCCTCGAAGTACGTGATGCCTGCACGAGCCATCTGGCACATGCTGTAGAGTGCGCCGTAGTATGCCTCCTTTCGCGATAGCGTCTCCTCGAATCGCCACAACCAGTTGCGTACCCAAGCGTCAAGCCCCCCTCCCGATGGCGCTCCACGAATGAGCACTGACGACGCATGCATGTGGCGATTGCGCACCCCCGGAATGAGCACATGGGACGAAGCGTCGACGGCGTCGTCACCCTCAATGGATAGCCCTATAC
>DSAJ01000040.1 GCA_011372835.1 Methanomicrobia archaeon
ATAATATGCTCCTGTTAGCAACTGAATTTACTCAGTGTTCCAATGAAGAAGCTCACCGTTCGCGTCAATGCCGAAAAGGCCAGGAATCTCTCAGAAGTGCTTGAGGACCATATCGTCTACGAGACAAGTGAGAATGGTATCGTCAAGCTCGTCGCATACATACCCGACGACGCTGTCGACGACCTTCTCACCGAACTTCATAACGGATCGACCTTCGCTACAAGAAGAACATCATCGAGGTCTCATCACCCAACTTCGTCGTGTCCTCTGTCCTTAGCAAGGCAGACAAGAACAAGAATGAGGAGGATAAGACGCCCGTCGAGCAGCTTCTGGAGCATGCCAATACCTATTATCATTTTGACAGGGACAAGATGGCGCTCATAGCAATAGCGAGCATCATCGCGCTCGTCGGACTGTTCCAGAACAACGTGACGATTGTCATAGGGGCGATGCTGCTTGCCCCGTTCATCGGTCCCATTTACGCGTTTACCATCAATACGGCCGTGGGCAAGGGCAAGTGTGCCGTTCGCAACCTCTCCCAAATCGGACTGTATATCTCCATATCGTTTTTGATATCCATGTTATCGACCCTGGTGCTCGAGACTCGGTTCGACCTGTCGCTCACGCATGAGATCATGCTTCGTCTTGATACGAATCCCGTTTATATAGTGATGGCCGTCATGCTCGGTCTTGCTGCCGTGATCTCATTCTCAAAGAGCATATCTGAGGGCCTTGCCGGCGTTGCCATAGCCGCCGCCATTCTTCCACCCGCAGTGACGGCGGGCATCATGGTCGCGATCGTTCCACATGAAGCGATCAACGCAATCATACTGACTTTCCAAAATGTGATAGGGCTGATGGCAGGAGGATTGATTGCCACCATGGTCCTCGACATCGTGCCACGAAGGGACAGGGAGTGCACCTTTGCGCGTAAAATGCTTGCGCGCATGCTCATCGCACTGGGCATAATGATCGTGGTGCTTGCCGTCGTCGCCGTCTCCTTCACGTGATGTAAAAAAAACATTTTGCGAAAGCTTTTTAAACAAAAAAACAGGTGCTTAATCCGTTTTCCGCTCCTTGTAATGAAGAGCAATGGAGAATATTTGTGTTCTGAACGGATTCAGATACATTTAAATACCTCGCGAATTTAAGGAATTAGCAGTTTCATTGAGGTGAACAATATGGCTGAACGACCATTGGACATCATTCATAAATCAGTTGAGAAAAACGTCCTCGTTGAATTGAAGGGAGGACGCGAATTCCGTGGAAATCTTAAGGGTTACGATATTCATATGAACCTTGTACTAGAGAACGCAGAAGAGCTCAGGGACGGACAGCTCATCCGTAAGCTTGGTTATGCGGTCGTCCGTGGCGACAACGTTGTGCTCATCTCTCCAGACCTGAGGTGAAGGCAATGACCAAGGGAACACCGTCACAGGGAAAGAGGAACTCCAAGGTGCATATTCGCTGCAGAAGGTGCGGCAGCCATTCGTACCACATCCGCAAAAAGAGATGCAGCTCGTGTGGTTATGGAATCTTGCGCAGGTTACGGACCTATGAATGGAACAAGTACGGTTTCTGATATACGCATTATCGTTGAAGGATTGAATGATGTCAGGAGGGTGTGCGATGCGCTCTCCGGATCGTTCCTTGGAAGCGACTACAACGCTTCTGTCACATCCATCATACCTACGACAGATGTTTCCATAGCCCATAGGGCGGCGCAGGGAGCCCATGTCGTCATCATTGCCACCGATGCGGACGAAGCTGGCTCATCGCTTGCAAGGGCGCTGAGGGAACGGCTTGATGATGGCAGGTGCCTTGTCGAGACCGTCAGGCTCCCACAGGGTCAAAATATCGAGTATACTGACGCCGCCATGCTTCGCGAGGCCATCGAGAAGGCGATCGTTCGCGCCGGGTTGGCAGGACTTGTGCGATATGTGCCTGCGGCAGCCGACAACGTGGCCGATGAGGCGGATGCAGCATATGCGTCAGATGAACCTGAATATGACTGGGACGACGATTCGTCGGACGAGGAGCCCGATGACGAGTCGGACGAGGAGGAGCTTCTCTACGAGATCAACCGCCTCGAGCTCGAGAACAAGAAATATGCGTCGCGCATCGGCGACCTCGAGAATCGCCTCAACGAGATCATGATAGACTCCTATGGCAGATACAACATAGAAGAGGTGTGGGAGTCGCTCTTCGACGACCCCGTGCCCGATACGACGGAGTTGACAATGGCCGCGTCGGAACTCTCTGACTCGGTGCATGTCTCCGGTAATTTTATATTTGCACAGGGGCTGAAGGAAGTGGAAGTGTTCCTGAACGAATACAGGGACACCATCATGCAGTAATGGGCTGGTGGCGCAGCTCGGAAGCGCGCCTCCTTGGCATGGAGGAGGCCCCGGGTTCAAATCCCGGCCAGTCCACCATTACACTTTTTCATGTTAATTTTCATCATACTCGACATTTCTTCCGTGATTTTCAAAACCTTTAATAGTCTCGACGATGATAAGATATATGGGAGGTGTTAGTCGTTGGACGAAAAGGAGAAGATTGCAGCATTGAGTAAGTTATCTACGGCCTCTGTGGCCGACGTCCTGAACGGAAAGGGCGTGTTTAGCTCTTCTATCAAACCGATAGTGCCTGGCAAGAAGGTAGTAGGCAAGGCGTATACCGCCACCACCCCCGCAGGGGACATGCTTACATGTTACTGGGCGCTCAACAAGTCGCTTGAGGGCTACGTCCTCATCATCGATGGCGGAGGGTACACGGAGTCCGCCATATGGGGGAGCCTCATGACGCAGGAGGCCAAGGAGAAGAAGCTGGCAGGCGTCATCATCGATGGGTCCATCCGCGACTCGGACGGCGTGCGCGACGCGGGATTTCCCGTCTTTGCGATCACGACAACGCCGCGGGATGGATCGATCCGTGCCATCGGTGAGCTCGAAGTGCCCGTCACATGCGGCGGTGCCACCGTGCATCCGGGCGATTATATCATCGGTGATGATGATGGGGTAGTCGTCATCCCTGAGCGTCTTCTTGAAAAGGTCATCAATGGCGCAAAGGACGCCGAGGAGATGGAAAAGAGCATACAAAAGGAGCTAAAGAAGGGCAAGTCTCTCTACGACCTCTTCAGCCTTGACCGCATGGTGCTCAAGAAGGAGCGCGAGGACGTCACACTGCTCAACGAGCTCTACCGCGACATGGGCCTTTGATAGGAACGTTTTTATTTTTTCTTCCTTTTTCTCTAGTGATGGCCAAGGACGTGCTCTCCTATCTCCTGGACAATCAGGACACGTATGTCTCTGGCGAGTATATCGCCCATAAGCTCGGCATTACGCGCCAAGCGGTCTCCAAGAGGATAACGCAGCTCAAGGAACAGGGGTTCGAGATCGATTCTCGCACCAACAAGGGTTATCGCGTCGTCTCGTATCCAGATGTCATCCTTCCCGAGCTCATCGAGCGGGAGACGAGCTTTGGTCCAGTGATACATTTCGATACCATCGACTCCACCAACATACACGCGCGAAAGTGCGCCCTGGACGGCTCGCCCGAGCGAACGCTTATCGTTGCAGAGGAACAAAAGGCGGGACGGGGGCGCCTCGGACGAGAGTGGGTGTCGCCCAAGGGCGGTCTTTGGTTCTCATTCATCATCCGGCCCCGATGCAATCCATCATCGGCCCCCCTCATCAACTTCGTGGCAGCAAACGCCGTTGCCAAGACGGTCCATGATATGTATGGCATCGATGTATCGATG
>DSAJ01000041.1 GCA_011372835.1 Methanomicrobia archaeon
GTATCATACAAAGGCCAAATTTTTATTCCATTACCAAGAGTATTATTTCCAATTTTATCATTGGCAAAACTCGTATCTATTCTGCAAATAGAATTTCGTATCTTTGGCCCAATATCAATAGGAATTGGTTCTACATCTTCATCTTCCTCAGCCATGATCATATTAGAAGAAAAGGCTATCATTGCAATAGCAAGGATAATAGCAATTACTACGCCAGCCACTTTTTTCATATTCTCCCCTCATAAGAAAAAATTATTAATTAAGGTGTTCAACGTAGATTTATTAATATATCGTCTAATAAAAGCATATATCGGGGTTCTTTTACATTGTGTTCTTCATATGCTTCAAAAGCAGGATAACGATAATCTTTAAAAACATCACACCATACTACACCCGGTGTCACCATGCGATGGGACAAGGTCGAGGACGATGCATATTATCGCGCTCGCAAATACGAGTTCATGGCCAAGCGCTACGAAAAGATCGGTGACAACGACCGTGCCGTCGAGTGCTGGCAGCAATTCTCTGAGCTCAAGGAACAGAAAGGTTCCTACTTCCTTGCGGCATTCGGCTATTACCATGTCAGCAGGCTTCATGCGATACTGAAAAACGGAGCTGACAGTATCGTTGCCCTCGAGAATGCACATGACAATGCCCACAAGAGCGCGCTTCCCATATCGCTTTTCATATCATACGAACTGGCGTTCACTTACGAGCGCGAGGGGGAGCTGAGAAAAGCCCTTGATTGCTACGAACGGCTCGGTGAGGCGCAGGAGCGCGCCGAACGCTACTTCCTCGCTGCAGACGCCTACGAGCATGCGGCGGAACTGCGACACGAGATCGGCATGGCCGCAAAGACGTACGAACTTCCCCTCATAGCATGGAAGAAGAACTCCGAGTACTGGGATACAAAGGGAGAAAGTGACGATGCACAATGGTCAGAGGAACGAAAACGCTACTACAAGGCGCTCTACCGGCAGTGAGCTCACCGTGCTCTTCCACGGTCCCGCTGTCTTTGACGAAGGTCATGCCAAGCATATGATAGGGCTCTTCCCGGACGCCAGATTCTACCAGGCGGGCACGATGGGGCGCACGGCGGCCTACGATCACCACCTCGACGAGGTGACATCCATTCCCAATCTGCCGGGAAAGGTCATACGCGAGCTCGATTGTGATTATCTCCTCATCGTCATACGGCCCAAATCGCTCCATTCGGGCAAAAGCTTCGTACGCATGATCCTAGACCACGCATGCCTTTCGATCCCCGTCATGCATGTCGACTGCGCAAACGGCATCTACGTGCGCTGGCAGGGGGAGATGCCGCGTCACGTCACATCGAGGCTATCGGACGAGGGGTACATAGAGGGCTCGACCATATCGCTTGCACCCACCATCGAACGCGACGGCCCGAAGGTCACGCGCCATCTCCAGTCGTGCGACATCGGCGACTACGTCCTGTGCAACAACATCCTCATCGGCACGGCGCTTGATACGTCTGTATCGATAACGACCGTCGATGAGCGCATCGTTGCATCGAGCGGCATCGACGTGAAAGAGCATGGCCTGGAAAAGCTCGACCGCGTCGACCTCGCCAACGCCAAATGTTGTTCGACCCCGATGCTTCGCGGCTCTAAGGTCGTCCCGCGCGTCACCGACGCGGTGGGCACGGGCATTGCATTCATCGATCATTGTGGCGCTGACGTCTATTCGCTTGCCGATGCGTGTGCAGGGGCAGTGACCGTGGGCGACGACACGTCGCGCATCGTGGGAGACATCCTCTACCGCTTCTCGATACCTGTCTATGCAATAACGGACGGCGACTGGGACGGGCTCCTGGCGCATGAGCGATTTGCCGCAGGCTCCGTCGTCGTCGAGGTCGACCACGACGATAATGCGGGAAAACAGGTCCATGAACACATTTTCAGGGGAAATTGCAGGCTTGCACTCTCTTTCAAGGACGTTCGTGAACGGATCGATGCGCTCCTGGATAGAAACATTTTAAAATGCAAAGTGTACTAGTACATCTACCTATGCTGCTATATACAAATCTACTTTTGGCATGAGGCTATTGACCACTTTTTTCCATGTAGGGTGATCATGTGGGTAAAACGTTTAAGGACCAACGAAAAGGCGACGTAAGGCGAAAAAAATTCTCAAAGCGACGAAGTTTTGGCATTGATGAGGATTTTTTCCTAGAAATGTAACGAGGCTGGGGGCAGTGCTCTGCGTTCTATCGATTTCGGTGATCTAAGTTAGCAAAGGAGATATAGAAAAGTATAAATTCAACGATACTGACTCTCATACTGTGAGAAGTTACCAAACGGTCCTTCTCAAGATCCTCGAGATCTCGGAGGAGATGCGGGCGAATCTTGAGCTTGACGAGCTTTTTGACATAGTTTGCAAGGCGATCACCGAGGAGTTGCAGTGGCAGCAGGCCATCATCGTACTCAGGGACATCGATTCGAAGACCTCGCGCCCAATGGCAGCCCGCGGCATGCCCGAGCATATCCGTCAAAAGATACTTTCGTCCCCCCCGTCACGATGGACGCAATGGTACAAGATACCGGAGTTCCAGGTCTCCAATTCATACTACGTGCGCAATCTCCACGATCATATGGACATCGTGCCCGAGGAGCTCTATCAGCGCATGGAGGTCGGCAACCACATCACGCGCGACAAGTCCAAGTGGCAGGGCGACGACTTCCTCATGATACCCATCCGTGCCGAGGAGGAATGGGTGGGCATGATCAATGTTGACAATCCCTCTGACGGCCTCGCACCCAACGAGGAGGACATCAAGATGCTCGAGCTCTTTGCCAACCAGGTATCCATCGCCATCAGGAACGCAAAGGCGTTCGAGAAGCAAAAGGACTTCAACAGACAACTTGCGCGCGAGGTCGAAAAGAAAACGAAGCTCCTGGAAGAGCAGTACCTTGAGCTCCAGACCTACATCTCATCGCTCACCCACGACCTCAAGACGCCTATCGTGTCGATCAATGCCATGGTGGGCGTGCTCAAAGAGGAGCTCGACACCGACTGCTCAGAAGAGGCGCACTACCTTCTCGACAGGCTTACCAAGAACGCCGAACGCATGAGCAAGATCCTGCACGACCTCATCGCCTACTACAACATCCAGAAGACGTCGATGAGAAAGGACCACATTGATACGCGAGAGATCATCATGGACGAGTTCTACCGTGCCCGGGACATGTACCCTGAAAAGGTGGCAACGATCACGCTTGAGGGCGACTTTCCAAACATCTGCCAGTCGAAGCTTGCGTTCTCGCTCATCGTAGGAAACCTCTTCACCAACGCGCTGAAGTTCTCAAAGCCTGAAGAGAACGCGCACGTGACGGTCCGTGTGAAAAAGGAGAAGTCGCGCTACGTGTTCTCCGTAGCGGACAATGGCATCGGGTTTGACATGAAGTATCTTGATCGCATCTTCAAGCTCTTCGAACGGCTTGCCGACAAACGCACCGAGGGCACTGGCATCGGCCTTGTCACGGTCAAGAAGATGACCGAGAAGATGGGCGGCTCCGTATGGGCCGTGAGCAAGGTCGGTGAAGGTGCAACGTTTCACTTCACCGTTCCCGTATGAACACTTCTACAAGATATGTTCTTAACGTGCTTCTGGAACGAAAATGAACGATTTGAAACGTTTATAATCATTTTATTTTCATAAAAATAATTAATATTATTTATTATTTTATATTTTTAATTAATATTTAAGGTAAAA
>DSAJ01000006.1 GCA_011372835.1 Methanomicrobia archaeon
ATATAGTGTCGTTAGAACGGTATCGTAATATATAAATATAAACATAACGCCTTATATTACACCTATTTTTAAATAATATATTAATATAAGTTTTTATATAATAATGATGAATGGGATTATTACATATTAGTGTAAATGTTATTTCCGTAGGGATCCACTGGTACTGACCATATTTGCAAAACCCCACTAGCTTACTTCATTATTTTGTCGAAGCGCAGCCAGTCGGGCGTGCGCGTGAAGCCAAGCGACATGTTGAGCGAGAGGATCGACGTGTTGTTGACCTCGTTTGCCGTCTCGAGACGTGAAAATCCGCGCTGCTTGGCGCGCCACATCGCATTGGTCTTGAGCGCCTTGGCGACGCCCATGCCACGATACTCCCTGCGCACCGCGGTAAGGCCTATCACCATGTAGGTGCCCCCTCCCACCTTTATGAGGTTGGTAAGGCCCACATACGAGTCGCCGTCCACTGCCACGAGGTAGCAGTCGTGGGGGAAGTAGGGATTATCAACGACGATCTTCTTCCACTCCTCATACGTCGGTTCGCTGGTCACGCCTGGCACGTCACGACCCGCGATCCTGTCCAGGTCATAGAGCTTCTCGTCACGCTGCGGGTCGTTTGCAAGCTCTTCGAGCGATTTGATGCGTATGCCCCGTTCGTTGACCATTCGTTCGTGTTCAAGGCGTATGGATTCGTCCCATTCATTGAGGTCGATGCAAGACTCTGCGACGCGCATAGTCTCTGTGAATCCGCGATGCTCGAGGAATTGCACGCTCTCCTCGAAGCTGCTCTTGAACCAGGCGCATAGCTTCGTGGCGCCCTTGACCGATGCAGTGATCGTGTCGTAGAGGAGTGCCCCTATGCCCTTACGCTGGTGGTCCGGGTCGACCTGTATCCCGAACATGTAGGTGTGGGGGCCATAGTCCCATAGGTCGTGCTCCCGCTGCGCTGATGCGACTACGTGGCCATCGGCCTCGACCACCCATCGTCGATGGTCGGCGCGTTCGCTGCGACGGCGATCCTCATCCTGTACCTCTTTTAGCGTGCGCGGCATGTCGGGGAAGAGGGCATTATGGATGCGCACGAGCTCGGGGTAGTCGCGTTGTTCGAAGGTCCGTAGTGTATACATGGTCTCACCTGTCCACACGTAGTGAGGGATTAGGAAAACCCCCATAAGATATTTATAAGTATTGGCGTTGCACGTCGCCATGGCATCCCATATTGCTGCCCAAAAAAGATACCTTCGCTTCGCGAGGGTGTTACTCATGCTGTGGGTATCGTCTCGTTCATGGGCATCATCACCGCGGAGGCGACGTAACCGGGCTACAGCACGGCCGACAACATGATAAGCGACCTTGGCGGGACGATACCGCCGGATTCGATCGTGCTCGGGCCTGCATCGACCATCTTCAACGTCACGATGGTCGTCTGCGGGCTCATGCTCATCGCAGGAGCGTATCTGCTCCACAAGCTCTACAGAAGACCATTGTTTACCGTCTTTTTCATGCTCTTTGGCATAGGCGCTCTCGAGTGGGCGTGTTCCCGGGCGACACGGGAGACCCGCACGCGCTTGCAGCGATGACCACTTTCCTCTGCGGTAGCATCGCGGCAATAGCGGACGTCATCGAAGAGGGGCCCTTACGCTTCCTCTCGGTGGCGCTGGGAGCCGTATCGCTTGCCACGCTGCTGCTCTATGTGATCATCGGAGAATCCGTCCCGTCCTCTCGGAACGCTCGGTGTGGGCGGCATCGAGCGCTGGGTGGCCTATCCTCTCATCCTGTGGTTGCTTGCGCTGGGGGGCTACCTCCTGGGCAGGGAGAGCACTGCCCACAAGGCTTGAGGCCCTATCACTACTTTAAGAGCCTGGTGACGATGGCCTCGTCGATGAGCTTCGCGCGGGGAAGCCGGCGCAGGAGTTCGCGCCATTGCGGCTCGCGTGAGAAGAGGTCGTCGAAGATCGTGATGGCCTGGGCCTCCTCGCCAGCCTTGGCAAGCATGATCGCCTCCCAGAAGGCGAACTCGTCGTTTTCGGGGGCGATGCGGCGCGCCTGTTCGAACGCGTCCCTTGCCTCAGAGACGTTTCCCATCTCGATCTCGAGGTCGCCATGCTCCGCATAGTGGTATGCGCGCTTCACCTCGAGAAGTCGCCCAAGCTCGCCGATCGGATCGGGGCTGTCCTCGACGCGGAGGTCGATGGGAACGTCGTGCCACGGCTTGCTCGATGGCTCGAGGTGCGCGATGATGATCGCGGCCGACTGTTTGCCGCGGATGTCGCCCCCCTCCTCCTCGGCAGCCTCGAGTGCGGCGAGCAGACGCCATTTGAGCGTTCCCTCCGCATCCTCGTACGCCTCGGCCATGGCGTCCCAGACGGTATCGCGCTCCATCATGTTTGCCTGACATGAGTAAAGGTGGCCGATGCGGTGTCCCGCCTCGGGTATGCACTCCTTGCCGGTGTGGGTATGCACGTTGCCCTCGACATCAAGGAACGAGACCTGGCGCACGGCGGGAGAGGTGTCGGCTGCAAGCAGCCCCTCGAGCGCATGGTATGCATGAAGGCCTGCGCACATCGCGGCGAGACCGCGCGGTCCGTAGGATGGCTCAACAAGGGCCTGCGTGGCGACGACGCCCGTTCCGGGCTCGACCCACGGCACGACCGTGCCCACCGAAAAGTAGTGCGACTGGACGGCGACGCCCATCACACCCTCCTCCCGGTCCATGGCGACGATGGAATATGTCATGGTATCTACTCCTCCGGCGGTGCCGGTATGAAATCATGCTTCATGAGAAGCCGCGTCTCGTCACGAGAATGGGCGATGATCTTCTCGGCGTGGGCGTAGAGCTCCTGTCGCGAGCGCTTGACGCGCGCCACACCGTCGCGCACCGCCTGGCGTCCGACGGCAACGGCCTCCCGCGGGAACACCTCCCACTCGTCCATGGTGGGCACGATATACTCTGGAGAGAGCTCCTTTTCGGCTGCCATGCCGGCGATGGCGTTGGCAGCTGCGATGCACATACCATCGGTGATCGTGGAGGCCTGCACATCAAGGGCGCCCCTGAATATTCCGGGGAATCCCAGCGAGTTGTTGATCTGATTGGGGAAGTCAGAGCGTCCCGTCGCGACGATGCGCGCTCCGGCCTCCTTGGCCTCCCAGGGCCAGATCTCGGGAATGGGGTTTGCCGTCGCGAAGACGATGGCGTCATCGGCAATGACGCGTATGTCATCAGGCAAGATGGTGCCCGGTCCCGGGCGCGATGCCGCGATGAGTATGTCGGCGCCCTTGGCCGCCTCGCGGATGCCTCCCTCCACCTGCTCGGCGTTCGCGTTCACGCACATGTCCCACTTGTAGGGGTTGTCGTCCTTCTCGGCCCGCACGTCCTCCCTGTTGGCGTGAAGCGTTCCATGAGAGTCGACCATGATGATGTGCTTCTTCTGCACTCCCGCTGTGACGAGCAGTCGTGCGATGGCGATGTTGGCGGCACCCGCGCCGACCATGGCGACCTTGGCCTCTGGAAGCGGCTTTCCCACGTACTTGAGCGCATTGATCGCGCCTGCCACCTCGATGGTGGCAGTGCCCTGCTGGTCATCGTGCCATACGGGTATCTCCATCTCGTCGCGCAGACGTTCGAGGATGTGGAAGCACTTCGGCTTCTCGATGTCCTCGAGGTTGATGCCCCCGAATGATGGTTGCAGCGCCTTGACCGTCTCGATGAACGCATCGATGTCGCGCACGTCAAGAC
>DSAJ01000097.1 GCA_011372835.1 Methanomicrobia archaeon
CTTTTTCATCAGTGTGATGATGGCCTTGGCGTTGTCGGGGCAGAGCACCTCGATCTCCTCGGGCTCGAGGTCGAAGTACCGCGCGACCGCGCGACCCTGCTCGGGGTCCCTGCATGCATTGAGTATAAGTGTGTGGTACTGGCGTGCGTCATAGCGTGACGTATGCGTCTTTCTTCCTACCTTCCTCCACGCTTCCTTGAGCTTCTTGCGCCTCGCCTTGGTCCTCCCGAGGTGTTTGAAGTAGCTTGGCGCCTCGTAGCGCGTGAACGAGGCATGGTGCTGGTGGCATATCGAGACCCCTCCCGTCATGAGGTCTGTGGCATATGCCCAGAAGCGGTAATACTGTCTGCGTTGCACCCGTCCGAGGAAGACGTCGGCGCGGGAGAGGTAGTTGTATGCGCAGGGCACGTCGCGGGGGTCGTATATCTTTGGCATGTTCTCATCGATCCAGAACATGATCTCCTCAGGGGGTTTGTCGACATCGTAGAACGTCTTCCTGCACTCGGTGCTCTTTGACTTGAAGACGGCGGTAAGTCCTTCGAATATCGAGCGTTCGCTATCGCGCGGCCTGAGTCGTTCGACGTCATCGCCTTGCACAGTGTCGCCGAGCGACTCGAGGTCGTTGATCGCCGCGCGCATGTCGCCTCCAGCCTGTCCGGCCAGCTGCTCGAGCGTCTCGTCGTCGACATCGATGCCTTCGGCATCGGCGATCTCCCTGAGCCGGTTTCGGATGCTTGCGGGACGCAGCGTGTTGAACCGGATGGTGTCGACCCTCCTTCGTATCGAATCGGGGAGCTTGTAGGGATCGTTCGCGATGAGGATGATCGGGTTGTTCGTGTCATCGAGTATGCTGGCAAGTGCCTTCGTTCCGCCCATGTCGGACCTGCCACCGATGTTGTCTGCCTCATCGATGAGAATGAGCTTGCGTCCCTGGAAGAGTGCAGAGGACCGCGCAGCGTTCCCGACCACCTTGTTGATGGTCTCGGCATTGCGCACGTCCGATGTGTTGAGCTCGATGAGGTCATAGTTCATCTCGGACTTCACGACGTAGACGGCCGCCGTCTTGCCCGAACCGGGGGGCCCGTGTATGAGCAGCGCCATGTTGTCCCCAGGCCACGTGTTGAGCCATGCGATGACCTCCTTCAACGGCTTGTTCTGGCCATGGATCTCCTTGAATCGCCGTGGCTTGTACGCTTCGTTGAACATGTCAGCTACCTGTTGGCCTTTGCTATGCGCGCGAGGAGAGCTTCTAACTGTATGCGCTCGTTGGCACCCTCGACGAGCCTGAACTCGTGTTCTCCTATCTTGTCCACGAGGTCGACCTTCACGCCCTCCGAGAGCTCCTCGTGATTCAGGATCTCCTTGTGCAGCTGCGTGATGATATCATCGCCGGAGAGACCCTTCTCTATGAGCAACGAGTCGAGCAGCTTTCTCGAAGCGAGGAAGTTGCCGCCAAGCGCCGCAGAGATCATGTCGCCTATCTCCTCGGGTTTGGCGCGCGAGGAAACCTGGTAGACGAGGTCTTCGTTTACCTCCTTTCCCAGGAACGCCGCGGCCTGCAGCGTGTTCTCCGCCTTGCGCATGTCGCCGTCGGCGATGTACTTGATGGCCTCCATGCCGTCCTTGGTGATGGTAAGGTCCTCGTTGTCGATGATGCGCCTGAGCTTCTCCTCGATCGCATCTTCGTCCAAGGGTCCGAATCTGAATATGGCGCAGCGCGACTGTATCGGAGCGATGATCTTCGATGAATAGTTGCACGAGAGAATGAATCTGCACGTAGACGTGTATATCTCCATCGTTCTCCGCAGGGCGTTTTGCGCATCGGGGGTCAGTGCGTCCGATTCGTCGAGGAAGATGATCTTGAAGTTCCCGCCGATCGCCATGGTGCGCGCAAAGTCCTTGATGCGTTCCCGAACGACGTTGATGCCACGCTCGTCCGAGGCGTTGGTCTCTTGGAAGTTCTGTCTCCATGACTCGCCGAACATGTCCTTTGCCAGTGCGATCGCCGATGTCGTCTTTCCCACACCCGCCGGTCCTGCAAACAGGAGGTGGGGCATGTTTTGTCGCTCAACGTACGATCGGAGGCGTTCGATGATGTATGGTCGTCCCACCACGTCTTCCAGTGTTTGCGGACGATACTTCTCAGTCCATGGTTTCTCAAAGTTCATAACGTTGCCCTCTTGATTAGTGGAGTTTTCTCATGTGCGTCTCTACCTTCCCAGGGAACGTATCATTGAGCGATGTGAGTATCTTCGATACCACCTCTTCCTCAAAGTCGTCACGTGAGACGCGCACCTTGTAGACGTACTTGAGTCCGCCACGACCCTTCTCGATGTTCTTCTCGATGAGGTTGCGCTCGCAGAGCCTGTTCATCATGATCGAAATAGTGGAGCGGCGAATGTTCTTCTTCTCGTCTCTGAGTATGTCATAGACACCACGCGCAGTGGTAGTGCCCTCGTTCCAGAGTATTTCCATGATGTCTGTCTCAAGCGGTCCAAGTACCTTTCGATACCCCCTCTCAAAAGGCCTGTACTCATGCCAAACAAACACGACATCACCTGTAAGTGATTTACACGGATACTATGTTTTTCATGTTACTAATATGTTGCGTAGCCATTAACCCTTTACAACGCCGAGTGGACGCAGGCGCGCGACCTTCTTCCCGATGCCAAGCGCATCTGAGACGTCTGCGACGCTGTCGATGTCCTTGTAGGCCCCGGGTGCCTCCTCGGCCACGGTCTTCATGCTTGCCGCACGGATGGAGATGTTCCTCTTGGCAAGCTCGTCGCGTATGGTCTCGCCGCGATAGCTCTTTGTCGCCTTGGATCGCGAGAGGAGCCGTCCGGCCCCATGTGCCGTCGAGCCGAACGTGAGCGCCGACCGTTCCGTGCCGCAGAGAACGTAGGATGCCGTGCCCATGCTTCCAGGCAGAATGACAGGCTGGCCTATGTCGCGGTAACAGGATGGTAACTCCTTGCGGCCCTTCCACAAGGCACGCGTCGCCCCTTTGCGGTGCACGTAGTAATGTTTCTTTCCATGTTCCTCGAGCTTTGCGATGTTGTGGGCTACATCGTAGAGGATGTCGAGCTCCTCGTCACCGTAGGTATCCTGGAACGATTCCCGGCACCAGTGCGTGATCATCTGCCGATTCGCCCAAGCGAAGTTAGCGGCGCACCCCATGGCCTTGATGTATGACTGCCCCTCCGTTGACTGCACAGGGGCGCAGGTGAGCTCCCTGTCGGGGATGACGATGTGATACTTCTTCGTCGCCTTGTCCATCACCCTCAGGTAGTCGGAACAGACCTGGTGTCCGCATCCTCTCGACCCCGTGTGTACCATGATGGCGACCTGCCCTTCGTAGATGCCAAACGAGCGCGCGATGCGCTCGTCATATATTTCCTCGACGTACTGGAGCTCAAGGAAGTGGTTGCCAGAACCGAGGCTGCCAAGTTGCGTCGAGCCGCGCTTCTTTGCTGTTGTGCTCACAAGCGATGCGTCAGCGGGCATGCGTCCACCTTCCTCGAGGTGTTTGAGGTCGTTTTTTTCGCCATAATCGTTCTCACATGCCCATTCGGCGCCACGTTCGAGCATGGCGTCCATCTCGCTTGACGAGAGACGCGCCATCTTGCCCTTTGAACCGAGACCCGATGGGACGTTCTTGTAGAGGGCATCAAGCAGTGCGTCGCGCCTTTCGATGACCTCGTCCTTCACAAGCGATGAGAGC
>DSAJ01000077.1 GCA_011372835.1 Methanomicrobia archaeon
AGGATGATGAGGTCGGTGTCGCCTACCTTCCCATGATAGAACTTGTTCCTCATGAGTCGGACAGATGAGTCCTCCTTCACCAATGCCTGATGGGGAAAGTGCGGGGAATAGAGCTCTGCGATCTTTTCCGCCTTGATCTCCTGGATCAGGTGCTCGGCAGCGAGCTTGCCAATAAGGCCAATGCCAGGTAATCCTTCAATAAATATAACGTTTTTAGCTTTTATCTCTTTAAGAGATCTGATTATGGTCTCCTTCACATGGATCACTTCTCACTACATTCCTTTTTCCACATGCGCCGATATCGGGCATATTTGTCCTTCGGCGAATATTTCGGTGGTCGCGCAAATTGTGTTTTAGCCCCGCAGCGGGGGCATGGGTCGTGAAGAGTATACCTTCCACATTCGATGCATTTTCTCAGCTTCATGGTCGTGGGCACCGGTTACCTGTTTCGTTTGAACGATGCCTCTCCATCATGTCGCTTCATGCGGTCGGTGACATCCTTGACAACCTTGTCAAGCGTGTTCTCGGCGCTCTTGTAATCCTCGGCTATCACCTTGACGCTGTAACGGGGTGAACCAAGAAGATGCATATCAACGGTCACTTGGTCGTCAGAGTATGCGTCACGCGCCTCGGAGAGCGTTTGTCTGATAACGTTTATGCCATCGCCGGTGGGACATGACAAGGACAGCTCGCCCGTGATCTCGATCAGCGGCATCTCGATGTTGGATAAAACGATCTCATAGAGCGAATCGATGTGTTGCGGAGGCACCATGCCCTCGAACACGTGCTTGCCGTCGGCCACGGCCTCCTCGAAGCACTCATAGACCGTGGAGTAGTTCTCCATTATCCTGTTGTAGATGTCGAGCAACTGGTCGGATGGGATGCTGTTTTGGGTCCCGAAGTACTCAAGGAGCTTGTTTCCCTTCTTCTTGACCTTGTACCGCTGGACGGCCACCTTCTTCTGATGATTCGTGACCTTGCGAAGGGAGAGGTCGATGTGTCTCTTTTTCGCATCGACGCGCGTTACCTTGCAGACGACCTTCTGATTCTCCTTGACATGGTTGCGAATGTTTTTGACCCAACTTGATGATATCTCACGAATGGGGATCATACCCTCGAGGTCGTACTCGTCGAGACGCACCATTGCCCCATAGGGGAATATGTCCTTGACGGTGCATATGACGTAAATTCCCACCTCCGGGAATCCCTCTTCAAGCTCAAACATTATGGTCACTCCAGCTCAGCAACGATCTTGGACTTAAACTCGCCGAGCCCGCCAGTGCATTCGATCACGGTCTTGCCGCATACGAGACAGCGGACGCTGCTTGCCGGTTTGCTGAACACGACCTGCTCGTTTCCGCAGTCATCACATTTGATCTTTACGAACTTGGATGTTGGGGTCATGCCCTCGCCTCCCTGAACTCAAGCTTCTTCACTCTAAATCCTGCCTTGGTCTGTGCCTTGTTGCACTCCTTGCACACATACCGGAGGTCATGCTTCCTCGTTGGCTTCTCACCTGATGGTTTTGGACGGGGATAACCGTGATATCCCGCCATCTTCCTGCGGAATCTCCTCTGACCACCTGAGAGCTCGCCACGTTTCTTCTTCTTGACGACCTTAATTGTATGAACGGTATGTTTCTTACAGAAGGGGCAATATGTTCTTCTCGTCTTTGGCATTAACATCGTTTTCACCATCCTACTCGATCACGCCATGCTTTTTCAACAACGCATGGATCTCCTCTGGAAAATGATCAACATCACCGGGGTTGTATGGACCGTATGAACGCAACTCGCTATCCAAAAAGGAGGGAAGCGGTGATATCACCTTCGCCTTTATGAACCCGTCTCTCTCAAACGTGCATTCTCCCTTGAGGATAGGTTCGAGTAGCTCCGCACGGTATTGTTGTTTCAATGAATAGAAGTGTTTAAAAATCTTTTGTTCATCGGCTATCAAATGGGTATCATCGAGGCATGTTATCTTTTTTAACCGAAATTCAAAGAGATATGTCATTTTTTTCTTAACATCGTTAATTTCCGAAACTAAAATCTCATTATCTATTCCTTCTGCCTCTAAAGCAAGAGATTCAAGCCTTTTTATGTATCGCGCAACCTGTTCAAAGAGTGCCTCGCCTATGGGAGCTAGCGTTCGCTCCGCACGTTCCTGGACGAGTGCCTTGTCAAGTTCGATCATCGTTCGATTCTTGGAGCAAGGACAAATTTAATTGTTGCGCCCCCCATCTCGAAGTTCATGAGCAGGGGCGAGTCGCCTCCCAGCTCGAGGGTGATGGGCCCTGTGATGGATCCCGAGACGTCTGCAAGGTAGCTGAGGTTGAAGGTCGACTTGCATGGTTCCTGCAACTTGAATTCGACGAGCGTGTCCTCCTCAATGTTCGACTCGATATCGCCGATGTCCCCCTCGGCACGCATAACGAACGCCCCCTCCATCGCCTCGAGCGTGATGTGGTCGGCAACGATCGAAGCGTCCTTTATGCCATCCTTGAACACCGATGCGTCGATGCCCACGATGGCACTCGTGGGAAAGTTGGGCATCTTGAGCTTCGACTGTTCAGGGGTGTCGATGATGGGCAACCCGAATCGGCGCTTCGATTCACCGACGAAGGTGATAAAGAGCTTGTTCGCATCCTCGTCGGCACGAATTATCATGATATCGGTAGGTTTGCTTCGTCCCATGACGCGAGACATCTCATCGACGTCGATGCCCACCACGCGTTCCTGGTCGATGGAGTATTCGATGAACTGGTCCTTGGGCAGTTCAAGGTCGATAAGTGAGATATGGGACGGGTCCATCGCACGAAGTGTGAGGCCATCAGGAGTTAGTTTGAGAGGAGCTTCCTCTATGATGCTCCCAATGACGGAAATAACATTTTTCCAGTTTTTCGCTTCTATTTTGGCTTCGAACATCACAATCACCGCTTAAATTACTATTCTTGTTCTCATTAAAAGGCTTTCTCAGGGTTATACTATATTGAGGCGCACGTCGATATAGGTGAAGACTCGATGGCAACCCAAGGCGCCATGTTCAATACTCATGATACGTCTGTATGATGCCAAGAGCGCGCTTATAGAGGTCGGTGTTGATGCCGTTGGCATCCTGGACGATCTCTGCCTCGATGGTCGAGCCATACGCACGACCGATGACGCGAACGACGTCCTTTACCTCATATGGCACGTCCTGGGAAAGCATCACGTCCACAGGGCCGGTGCCGTCATCGATGGTGATCTTGTCATCGTCCTTGTGGATGACGGCCCCTATGACGGCGACGCGCGAGGCAGTGTGTATCTCGTTGAGTCGTACGACCTTGGCAGTCATTCGTCGTGGCATACAATCGCCTAATACTCTCTCCATGTATAAGAACATTTGGTGCAACGGTAGAACTTGGTGGACGGTTCATCGCCAGAGCGTGTCTGCAACTCCCACCAGTACGCCTCCTTGTTGCCGCATTTTGGGCACTCCTCGCGAGTCTTGGGGAGCGTATCGACGTCGTCGTCGATGACGACGAGCGTGTCCTTGGGTTTGTGTTCGATCTTTTCCTTGACGATATACTTCGATGTATCGCCCACCTCGTCGACGTCGCGGCAGTATCCGCATTTCGTGCACACGATGACCGTCTTTCCGTCCCGTTTGGTGGGGAGCATGAGCGATTCGCATTTTGGGCAGAATTCCATCTTTATAACCCTCGGTAAA
>DSAJ01000039.1 GCA_011372835.1 Methanomicrobia archaeon
AGCGCAGCGACCTTCTTGTACTGCTGCTTGAGGATGTAGGACTCAAACGATACCATGTGAAACCATGCAAACCGAACTATATAAAATTAACCAATGGAAAAAGGGGGTTAATCAAAAAACTCTGCATTTAATGAAGAGGCAACGATCGCCTCAATGATAATCAAGACACGACAATATGTGCACAGGGTAATAGTTGTTGATGACGGATCTGACGATGCAACGGCAGACATTGCAAAAGCTGTTGATGCCATCGTATACAAGCTTCCCAAAAACATGGGAAAATCATGTGCGTTGTACAAGGGATTCCAATTGGCCGGCGACGAATGCCAATATGTCGTCATACTGGATGGGGACGCACAGCATAATCCCGATGAGATCCCGCGGCTCCTTGACCCCTTATTGCATGAAAAGGCGGACATGGTCATCGGTTCTCGATTCCTTGGAACAGATTCAGAACATGATATCCCGCTTTATAGGCAGGTGGGACAACGAATCCTCAACGTCGCGACGAACGTAGGTGCGAACACGAGTATAACAGATTCCCAATCAGGATTTAGGGCAATAAACATGGAAAAGCTAAGGACTGTTAAATGTAATTCAAAGGACTACAACATTGAATCTGACATGATCCATGCATTTGCGCAAAAAGGATACCGAATATGCGAAGTCCCCATATCGGTACGATACAACATCCCATTCAAGCACAAAAAGCCCCCCTTCGCACACGGATTTGGCGTGTTATTGGGCATTCTCAACAAGATAGTCTATCATAAGCCGCTTCTCTTCTTTGGTATACTGAGCGTGGGTGCAGGCATAGGATTCATAGCATCGATTTCTTACGTGATCCATATCTACCGGACGGCAGGCGAATTGCTCATTGGCTTCTCGCTAGTTAGCATGGTGCTCTTGCTCATGGCTTTCATGTCGTTTAACACGGGCGTCATGATGAACTATCTCCTGAACTACATCGACCTTAGAAGGAAGGAGAACGCAGAGGATTCTGATGAATAAAGAAAGTTATTTTGCACTTCTTGACTTGTCTCCTGATGCCACAGAGGACGAGATACGCGCGGCCTATCGCCAGAAGGTAAAGGAGTGGCATCCCGATTATGGCGGTGATGATGAATCGTTCGTTCGCCTTCGCGAGGCGTATGCCTACGCTCTCGACCATGCTCGATCGAAAAGAGTGGACGACGAGGAGCAAACACCGCTCATACGAAAGATTGGCGCGCTCATCATCGTTTTGATAATGTTTTTTAGCATCATCTACTTCTCGCTTTTGATGTGGTGATAGCAGTTGAATGATCGCCTTATAAGGCGAGATTCAAAACGTTATCAAATGCACCAAAAACCTTAAATACGCATGATGTATAGTATGGTATGCTCGCAACGCAGGTGAGCAACGGGATGGACTCAGCATCATCCTGAAGCTTCGACCCTGTGGCTCTGTATGCTTTCGAGCGTGCAACTGCGATCGTTTCGAAAGGAACGGTGTAGGGAGTGTGAGCAAGGAACGGTGCCTTAAAAAGTACAGGTGTCTATACTGAATACGCGCCTAGAAACCAGTCATGATCGCTATGATGTGGCTGGGGCACCGTTCGCTTCTTCAGCTTTTTCATCAATTATCTGACACATTTCGTTCCATGACAACCCCGTTTCTAAGCGCCTTTTTGAGCCGCGTAGGTTCGTACAGACGGTAGTACACGGCAAATGCCCCGACGACCATCATCCCAAGGAGCTCGGTCCTCTGCACGAAGACATTGTTCATAAGAATTTCAACATAGAAGGCAGCGTTGTACGGTGGTGAATAGATATCCCATCCGAATGCGGGCCATAAGGCAAGCTTTGGATACAGGTACATCTCGTCCAGGAGGATATGCGTACCGGCGGCAAACGATAGTATCGGCCGATGGACGTATACCGTCACCACAAAAAGCAATGCAAGGAAAACGAGCGTGTGTGCGACCCCTCGGCCACCCCACAATCCTGCCATGTTGAGCGGTTTGTCGATGATATCTGGAAGCATTGCACCGATGAAAAGCAATCTGATGTCAAATCGGCCTATTGGCTTTTTGGTCACAAAAAGGAACGCCACGAAAAGCGCCAGGGCGAATCCAACATGGGCGAACACGAGCATACGGCCTCACCGCGAGAGGTCGGGGGACTTCAAGAGCTCCGCACAGGCGTTGATGTCCTCATGGACGGTATAGATCTCATCTTCTGTCAGTTCGTTGGCATACATGTCGATGAGGATGTCATACCTGTTTAGGAGTGTGAGGAACTCCTTGATGTGCGTCGTGCGCTGCTCGGTGGTGTCCTCGTTTTCAAGGGTGAGGCGAAGTTCGTGGACCGCGACCTTGAGGTGCACCCAAAACGTTGGTAGCTGTGAATCCTCTCCGTGGATCGTCTCCTTGAGCCTGTCCATGCGTTCCTGGGGGGTGATCTGTTCTGTCGTCATCTCGTCCTCCTCGACTGATTCTTCCACAACGGGGGCGCGGCGCTTTCTGACGACGGAGTCGATAGCGGAGATCGAAGCCATGACGGCAAGTGCCCATAGGGCTGCGATGCCGATTGCACTTGTCGTATCCACATCCTGCAACACGTAAAAGACCACTGCTCCCACGACGCATCCGCTCAACAGCTGCAATCCACGCAACGAACGATTCATCCAGAACACCCAACATATAAAGATACACACTAATGGCAATACCTAGAGTTTGTAAAAACTTGCCGTTTGCACTTATATAATTTATTGAACAAGAAACGATCGAGCAAGATTCATTCGTCCGTGACCGTTATCCAGAGGTGCAGGTCGCGGTACTCCTCGCCGTCCTTGTAGAGGAGGAACTGGAGCTTCATGTCCTCGCCCATGCGCGGCGGCGTGATGTCGACAAACTCCTCGATCTTCTCCTCGTGCTCAAGCGTATACTCCTTGCTCCAGAGCACGTCACCATCGAGATTCATCTCCGCCCTGTAGGTCACTGTCTCGTACTCCCTGTTGACTATTCCGAGGATGACCTGCTTCGTGTCACCAAGCACGTAGTCCGTGGGATAGTCATCGGCCATCCCGCCGGGACCGAGGATGTAAAACTCGGTGAAGCGCTCGCCCGTCTTTGGGGCCTGTATCACGTAGATGAGCGCACCGAGCGCAGTGATTATGGAGATGATGAGGATGACACTCAACGCCTTGTCGACGCGCGACTCGCCGAGATCGACCTCGGGAACGTAAAACGATACAAAGAATCGGTCCTCCTCGTCGGTCATGAGTCTCCGCCACAACGCTACCGCGAGCATGATGAAGGTAAACGACGTGTTCGCAACGAGTATGGGCGCAAGACGGATACCCCATGGCGTGTAGTTGAGACCAAGGCCAATGAGCGGCACGACGGCGATCGACAATCCGAACGAGAGCGCGATACGCTCGATCGTATCAAGGTCCTTTTTTTTCGTGAAGAGAGCTGCGATCAGGGCGTAGCCTGGACAGAACAGAATGAACACGATGCCGACGACCTGGCGCACCACCTCGATATCGAAAACTACGGCCATGATAGTGATCGCTGTCAATACGGCAATTGACAGGAGGTCGTCGTGTCGCGTCATGATATCAGAGCTCCTTTTCCACCATCAATTAAAAAGATTGTCGCCCACCGTATCTATCATTTCATGGAAGGTATAGAAAGAATTAAGAACATTCATAAT
>DSAJ01000027.1 GCA_011372835.1 Methanomicrobia archaeon
GATATCCTGGTACCGGTAGGGGAGGTAGTGGCGAGTCGTCTTTGGGGGCAAGAGATCGCCCTCCCTGGCATGACGTATCACTTCCTCCTTGGTCGGGTCCCTGCGGTATAGTAAGACGCCTTTGTCCCCTATCTGGTCGGCTATATCGGTCGTGTCACAGTATTCGACGGAAAACGCAGCCATGAGACGCTCAAGCAGCGTCTCGTGCACGCCCGTGATAACAATGACATCGCCATCACGGGGGGGAAGGGTGCAAAACGTGGCCGCGCCGCCGTTCACAGCGTCCAGGGCCTCGGTTTCTCCCATATGCTCGACCGTAACGTCCCCTTCAAGGACGGAGGCCACCTTGTCGCGGCCCTCCCACACGATCGGGTACCACGTGTGAACTTCCATCTCATCGTCGTTGGCGTAATCGATGAGGACTGCCGGGATGCTCTGTGCACCGAGTCGGCGAAGACCCTCTACCCTGTGATGTCCATCGAGCACCACGTATGTCTTTTTGTCAAGCAGTATTGGTCTGAAGAAGACGCCCTTGCGTTTGAGGCTTGCGCAAAACGACTCTATCTCCTCCTCGATGATGTGTTCATGCGGCAATACCTCGTCAATAGGCACCATATCCACCCGCATGATGCGAAGCGGTTTTTTCTGTTTCGACCAACGTTCGACACCCATTGCCATCAATCCAGTATCGTCTTGATCTTCTGACGAGCTATGGAGAGGAGGAAGAATCCCAACCCATTGAGTGCTCCCCCTAACGCTATGCCTACTAATAGATGTCTCCATATATTAAAGTCTTTAGGGAAGATGTTGGTGAACGCAAGGAGGAGCGCCGTACCGATGATGATAAGGAGAAGCGAGAACGTGGTGACAAGAGAGTTCATCGTCGCCTTGCCGCCACGGATGGTCATCGAGGGATTCATCGTGTTGATGAAGATGCCATAGGAGACGGCAAACGCATTGACAAGAAGCAGCCACACCATCGTCGAGAGCATGAGGGAAACAGGTATCTTGTCGGTGCCAACGATGAATCCTGCGACAAAGGGGACAGGAAGGAAGACGAAACTGAGCATATACGTCTGTATCCACTTGCTCTTGAGGAAATTGTCGATACCGTTTGGCGCCTTCTTCCAGAGCCACAGCGCATCTCGTGAGAGGTAGAACATTGATAGCAGCATGATAGAGACGAAGACGGGGATGATGAGCATCTCGATGGTGTAGAGCGGCAGTAACGCCTCGGCATCGTTTTGCGAGTTCCAAACGATGAAGGCAGGAATGAAGTAGGCTATGATCATGATGTATATGTTCGTGGAGAAGTTGTACGAGTCCCTGAAGAAGAGCTTGAAGTGGGTGATCACCTTCTCACGCTGAGAGCCTGGGAGTACGTGGCGTATCGCTCGGAGAAGGATATTTTCTCCCTTTATCTCCACATGCCCGTGCGAGAGTTCGCGTTCAAGGGAGTACGCCCGTCCTGCAAAACGGATACCGACACGGTAGATGACAACGACCCACACGAGAAGCAAGGCAAAACTTTCCATCAGCGAGGGTGATACTCCCACACCAAGCACCTGCGAGTAGATGATGTTGCTCGATAGCGAGGTGGGAAGGTATGAAAAGACTGGATTCTGGGTGATCGAGCTTGCAGTATCGAGCCATGAGTTCAGGGAGTATATTGAGATGTAGATGCATGCGCCGAGGAGTGACGCGAGGAGTCTGAAGTACTTGTTCGCCTTCATGCGCTGGATGCTCGATTGGATGAGCGCAAGGATGATGGCACCGATGCCGATGGCAACGACGAAGAGCAACATTTGCGAGAGGATTATAAGAAGAACGCCAACAATGCCAACGCCCGCACTGACGTACCCTATAAGCGCCAGCGGGATGAGGACGAACGGCAGGATGATAAGGTAAGTGGGAAGCATTGCCACCGTCTCCCCGAGAACGATGTCCTGTGAGCTTATGGGGGTCGAAAGGAGCAACTCAATGCTTGATTTGTCCTGCTTGCGTATCCCTGTGAAGACATGGATGATCACCAGGTAGACGAACAAGTAGAGCAGCAAGAGGTCCATCAGCGTCGCAAAGAGCACCTCGTTGGACAAAAACTCAACGATGACGTTGTCGGGGTTCGCATCGAGGAATACCTCGAATCCGGCGGCAAAGACAAGGTAGACCACTGCAAGGATTGGGATGAAGATGCGCCGTTGCCGGTAGAGCCGCCCCAGATTGAGGCGCATCGAGTACTTGCCGATCGTTAGCCAGCCGCCCATCTACATACCCCATTCAAGAAGAATCTCCACATCCTTTCGCTCAAGGCCCGTTATCGTGAAGAACGCATCCTCAAGCGATGATGTGCCTGATTGTTCCATAAGCTCCCCGGGTGATCCGATGGCGAGTATCTCTCCCTCGTTGAGGATGGCGATCCTGTCGCAGACCTCCTGCGCGAGCGGGAGCTGATGCGTTGAGACGACGATCGTTCGGTGCGCCTCCTTCGAGAGGGAGAGGATGATATCCTTGACCGTGCGGGCCACGGTCGGGTCGAGCGCTGACGTCGGCTCATCGAGGAATATTATCGGGGGATTGTGGATAAGCGTTGAGGCTAGCATGACCTTTTGCCTCATGCCCGAAGAGAACCCCGAGATAAGGTCGTTCTTTCGATGGTCGAGGTCGAACAGTCGCAACAGATCGTCTGTTCGTTGGGTTATCTTGTCCTTTCCAAGATCATAGAGCTCTCCGACGAAGGCGAGAAACTCGCTTGCGGTGAGGTCCTCGTACGTTCCGGGGTTTTCAGGGAGAAGGCCGGTGACCATCTTTATGGCCTCGCGCTGTCGATATATGTCGTTGCCATCGACGGTGCCCTGGCCCGCCGTGGCGGTGAGAACTCCGCAGAGGATGCGAACAAGGGTCGTCTTTCCTGCTCCGTTTGGACCCAGGAGTCCGAATGTCTCACCTTTTCGTACGCTAATCGACACATCTCGCAAGGCTTCGATATCGCCATATGTCTTCTTGATGTTTGACACATTGATAAGATAATCATCGCTCATGGTCTGCACTCGACAGAATACGCTAATAAATATAACGGAACACGTGTTCGATATGTGCAAAGCTGATGCTTCCAAAAGGTTTAAAAGAACATGAGGAAAACTATCGTTTGGGCCGAGGTGGCAGAGCCAGGTCAAACGCGTCAGACTCGAGATCTAACAGGGAAGGCTGACGGGAAATCTGATTGTGCCTCGCACAGCTAGGGTTCAAATCCCTACCTCGGCGCCATCTTTTACAGCGCATATTTTACTGACAGCACAAACACGACGATCAGTGCATAGAGTATTTGCCATGCCGTGATGGCAAACGCCGCGACAAACACAATAAGGTACGTTCTTCCAAATCCTGCCACTCGTGCCGTGAGTATGGCTACAAGACCCGTCGCCACGAGAAGCGATGGCAAGAACAGGTAGTTTACAGACAATTCCCATGCGCTCAGTGTGAAAAAGGAAACAATGTCCCAATGAGAGAAGTGGTGCATGAGACGCGAATACGTATGCATCACGATCCGGGGGGCAACGATGCCAAGCGCCACTCCACACAACGCCTCGATGATCGTTCCCCCCAGCTCGCCAGAAGAAGTATCGTGGTGTGCCACGCTTGATTCACCTCGTAGTCTCGTCGAGCTTGGGGGCAACCTTTTTTCGTGCTTTGTTCAAGGA
>DSAJ01000101.1 GCA_011372835.1 Methanomicrobia archaeon
ACCAAGAATCACTCGATCGGGTTCGTCTTCCAGGGCGAGTCGCTCCTGCCGTGGAGGTCTGTATGGGACAACATCGCGTTCGGTCTCGAGATCGAGGGTCGTGAGGAAAAGGAGATAAAAAAAGAGGTCTCCCGTCTCATCTCGCTCATGGGGCTTGAGGGGTTCGAGACATCGTATCCCAGGGAGCTCTCAGGAGGCATGCAAAAGCGTGTGGCTATCGCACGGGCTTTTTCCATCGATCCCGACATCCTCCTCATGGACGAACCGTTCGTGTCCCTGGATGCCCAGACTCGAAACATCCTCCAGCAAGAAGTGCTCAAGATATGGGAGGAAACGAAAAGCACGGTCATATTCATCACGCACAACGTCGACGAGGCGGTCTATCTGGCAGACAGGGTCTTGATCCTCACCCCCCGACCGACGAAGGTCAAGTACGAGGTACCGATCACGCTCCCGCGACCGCGGGACCGAACGGAGCAATCATTTATCGAGGTCAGAAAGGACATACTGGCCAAGATGAGGACAGGGGGGTACTAGATGCTCGAGACCATCATAAAATCGATACGTGAATACGAGGGCGTGACACGCAAGAATCCCATCAAGACGCTTACCACATGCTTTTCAGAAGTGGACGACTTCGGGCACACGGAGATATCGTTCGGCGACGACAGCGCGGTGCTCAAGACCGACGACGGCTACCTCTTGTTTGCGGCCGATGGCATATGGTCCAAGCTCATGGACCGCGATCCGGTATGGGCAGGGTACTGCGCCGTGCTGGCCAACGTCAACGACATATACGCCATGGGGGGGCGCCCACTTGCGCTCACCAATGTGATGTCCATAAAGGATGAGAAGAATTGTCCTCGCATCATCGAGGGGATTTGCAGGGGTTGTACGAAGTTCAAGGTCCCCATGGTCGGCGGACATCTCCATCCCAACACCCAGACAGAATCGCTTTCGATCTCGATCATCGGCAAGGCCACGCGTGTGCTGACATCGTTTGACGCCACGCCTGGTCAAGACATCCTCGTGGCCGTCGACACGACGGGCGAGCAGCATGATGAGTTCCTCAACTGGGACTCGACGTCGATGAAGTCGCCCGATGAGGTGGTGGCACGGCTTGACTGCATCGTTGAGGTAGCCGAGAAAGGGTACGCCACTGCGTGCAAGGACATATCAAATCCTGGATTGCTTGGCACGATCGGGATGCTCCTCGAGACATCGGAGGTGGGCGCCACGATCGATATCGACGCCATACCGCGCCCTGAGGCGCTTGAACTCGACACGTGGCTCAAGATGTATCCCGGATTTGGATTCATCCTCACCTGCGACCCGAAACGTACCAGTGACGTCTGCGGACTCTTCACGAAACAGGGCGTTGAGTGTGCCGTGATCGGAACGATCAACGACTCGAAGCGAATGGAGGTTACGCTCGGCGATGAGCGCGGCGTGCTCTTCGACTTTTCAAAAGACATCATCACGGGCATCACGAAACGGATGCTACCTAGATAACTACGATGCCGAAGAACTTGCCCACGATGAAGTAGAGCACGAGCGTCCATACGATGATGCCGATCATGTCGAGAAAGATGCCCGTCTTTGCCATTTTATCGATCTTGACGTAGCCCGTGCCGAAGACGATGGCATTGGGCGGTGTCGCAACCGGCAGCATGAACACGAGCGACGTGGCGACCGCAGCAGTGATCATGAACGCAGAGGGGTCCCTGCCCATGGCGGTGCCCAGT
Source organism: Methanomicrobia archaeon (assembly GCA_011372835.1). Lineage (GTDB taxonomy): Archaea > Methanobacteriota_B > Thermococci > Methanofastidiosales > NM3 > NM3. The sequence continues at coordinate 1,746 of DSAJ01000101.1, forward strand.
GCAAACATCACCGGCATCAGCATCGAGGCCGTACCGGTGTTGGAGGTGACCTCAGAGAGCAGGGCCGAGAGCGCGACGATGGCCAAGAGGAGCACGATGATTGGTACGGACGAAAGCATCGTGAGATACGATGCGACCCACGACGCCATCCCCGTGTTGGCTACGGCCTGGCCAAGCGTCAGACCGCCGCCGAAGAGCAAAAGCGTCCCCCACGGGACATACTTTTCCACCGATTTCCAGTCGATGGTGAACGTGGCGCTCCTGAAGTTCACGGGCAACAGGAAGAGGAGTATCACCGCCAGTATCGAGACGGTGCTGTCGTGCACCCACGAGAAGTAGCCGCCAAACCACGTGGACCATCCTATGATGATCGTCGTATCACCGATGATGATCGACGAGCGGGTCGCCCAGAGCACGGCGGTGATCAAAAAAACGACCAGCGTGTTCTTTTCCCCGCGCGAAAGGGCGCCGAGCTTTCCCAGATTGTCCTTGATGACGTTTTTTCCCCCTTCAAGTTCCGTGGTCTCCGGAGGACAGCGCCACAGGATGTAGCGCCAGGCGATGGGAAGGAATATCACGACGAGCGGAAGGCCTATGCGCATCCACGAGGCAAACGTCACCTCCTTGCCCACGAACTGAGATATGAACCCGGCGGCGATGCCGTTGGGGGGCGTGCCGATAAGTGTGCCTATGCCGCCGATCGATGCCGCATAGGCGATTGAGAGCATGAGACCGAGGCCGAATCCACTTTCGCCTGGCCGCACCTTCGCCTGTGTGAGGACCGCCAGTGCGACCGGCATCATGAGCGCCGTTGTCGCGGTGTTTGATATCCACATCGAAAGAAAAGCGGTCGACACCATGAATCCAAGGACGATGCGCGAGGGTTTCGTGCCGAAGATGCTGAGTATGGTAAGCGATATGCGCTTGTCCAGCCCCCAGCGGCGCATCGCTGCTGCGATGACGAACCCGCCGAGGAAGAGGAAGATGAGGTAGTGGGCATACTGCTCGAAGGCCGAGAAGTACCCGGGATAGACCGCATAGCGAAAGTTGCACACACACAACATGGGAAGGAGCACCATCGGGAGCAAGGCGGTGAGCGGCACGGGAACGGCCTCTGTGATCCACCAGATGGCCATGAGCAGCGCGAGGGCCAACACGCGCATCTGCGCCCTCCCCTGTCCCTTGATGAGCTCGTAGAGTGTTGTGGGGCTCTTGAACGACGACGTGTCGTCAAGCGCATGGTACGCTTCCTCTGTGATGAAGCGCGGGGAGGTGGACCCTGTGGCCACGCGTATGGTCTTGGAGTAGTCGAGGAACTCCCTGAAGTTGTCCTCGTTGACGGGCCCGAACTCATTGTCTATGCGGACAAGTGTCTCATCAGGCAGCCGAGAGGTAAGCTCATTGTAACCGCTGCGGTCCATGGAGGCGGGATGGGGCGCGAGCACGATGGCGACAAAGACGATGAGGCCGATGATAAGGCCGACCTTGTGGAAGTCCAGGGCCTTGTAGAAAGAACTGCCAGAGAGTGGGGTGGATTGGGAATCATCAGCCATTGGGTCACCGCACGAAGTGTTACTACGATGTCGTATGGATGATTAATAACCTTTTCTAAAGGAGGGAGCTTCCACATAACAGGCGGCGCATGACGGTGTATCCTACAGAAAAGAAGGTAAACGGCCCCATCTGATGGTCGAATTCGCATATGGCATATGCCCTACGGACATCCGTAAGAAAGGGCATAGACTGTTTTGCGATGTCCAGCAATATCGCTATGTAATTTTTGGGCAAAAGCAAGATATAGAACGAAACAAAAGGATAAGAAGAGGGGCGATCAATCGCCCCAGTAGAGACCGCTCGTAATCGTGACAATGTCGTCCTGCCCTTGGAACGGCGGAATCTCTATCGGCGCATTGTTCATGGTCTTTTCTGCCCCAGGA
>DSAJ01000042.1 GCA_011372835.1 Methanomicrobia archaeon
ATCCTTCCTCATCGACGTACCCGAGGTCGCCCGTATGGAGCCATCCCCCCTCGTCGATGACGGCCCTGGTCTCCTCGGGCTGATTGTAATACCCCCTCATCACGTTGTAGCCCCGGCAGCATATCTCGCCGGTGATGAGGGGCGGCAGCTCCTCGTTGGTCTCTGGGTCGACGATGCGCATCTCGATGCCAGGCATGGCGCGCCCCACTGTCTCGACGCGCCTGCGCACCTCGTCATCGACGTGTGTTTGCGTGATCACTGGCGACCCCTCGGTGAGCCCGTAGCATATGGTGATATCGGTGAGGTACATCACGTCCATGACCTGCTTCATGATCTCGATGGGGCACGGGGAGCCCGCCATGATGCCGGTACGAAGGGACGAGAAGTCGAACTTGTCGAACAACTCGTTTTGAAGGATCGATATGAACATGGTCGGCACGCCGTAAAGGGCGGTGCAGCGCTCCTTCTCGACGGCGGTCATGACGTGGACAGGATTGAAGTGCTCAAGCACCACCATCGTCGTGGCATGGCTTACGGCGGCAAGCACCCCGAGCACGCAGCCGAAGCAATGGAAGAGCGGTACGGGAAGGCACATCCTGTCCTTTTCGGAGAGGCGCTGGTGCTCACCGATCCAGAATCCATTATTGGCGATGTTGTGATGGGTGAGCATGACGCCCTTGGGAAACCCCGTGGTGCCGGACGTATACTGCATGTTGACGACGTCATAGGGGTCTAGCGACGCCTGACGCTGCCTGTACTCCCCGTCGGACACGATGCTTGAAAGCCCCATGACCTCTGGGATGGAGTACATGCCCCGATGTTTTTCAGGGCCTAGGAAGAAGACGCGCCGAAGATGGGGGAACGCATCGCTTCGCAGGTAGCCGCGCTGCTGTGTCGCAATCTCCGGAACGAGCTCATAGATCGTCCGGATGTAGTCGGTGTCCTTGTAGCCATCGATGATAAAGAGATTCTCCGTCTCGGAATGGGACAGCACGTATGCGATCTCTGACTTCTTGTAGAGCGTGTTCACGGTGAGAAGGACGGCGCCTATCTTCGCTGTAGAAAACTGCAGGGCGACCCAGTACGGGATGTTGGTGGCCCATACGGCCACCTTCTCGCCCTTCTCGACACCAAGGGCCATGAGGCCCTTTGCCAGCCGGTCCACGACGGCACCGAACTCCCTATAGGTGAGGCGGAAGTCGCGGTCGACGTAGACGAGCGCCTCGTTGTCGGGATGGGCCTCGATGGCCTCGTCGAGGAGCGCCCCCAGCGTGATCTCCCGAAGCTGTTGCATGGCATCACCTATTCAGGAAAGTACAGGACGGCGTATATGGTCGCCTTCGTATCGCCCGCACAGCTCACGTAGTGCGGGACTATCGAGTTGTAGTAGATGCTGTCACCAGGGTGAAGAATGAACGTGGACGACCCGTAGATGACCTCGATGCTGCCCGTGTCAACGACGATGAACTCCTCGCCCTCATGAGACGAAAGGTGTTTATCAAGCGACGACTCGGGGTAGACATCGATGAAAAACGGCTCCATGTGTCGGTCGGTCTTTCCCCTCCCCAGCGAATGGAAGGTAAGCGAGGCAGGCTTGTTGTCCCCTCTGTGCGTCACGATCTCCTCGGTCCGCTCCGGCCTGCGTATGACGAGCGGGTCCTCGCTCACGTTGTCATCGAGGAACGTGCCAAGGCGCACGCCGAGCGCGCGTGCGATCTTGAGCAACGGACCGAGTGAAGGATAGACGTCATCCTTCTGGAGCGACCCGATAAATCCCCTATCAAGCCCTGTTCGTTCTGCCAGCTCATCAGTCGTGATACCCTTTTGCTCCATGAACGAACGTATGCGCGAACCAATGTTTTCCGACCTCATGATACCACGTCCTGATGGGAATGAATCATTCAAGTGACGTGCCGATGCTCCATCCATCGCCTTTTGAATCACCGAGTGACCAGTACTTTCGGTCGTTGGGTGTGTAGATGAGCGGATCGACCTTGCGCGCATCAGGCACGCCGTCTGTCATGCAGGACTCATCGATGTATGACTCAACGACCTCGCCAATGATGATAGTGTCGTTGCCACCGATGTCGAGCATCTCCCGAACGCGGCATTCGAGTGCGACGGGGGCCTCAGCGATAAGCGGTGCGTTTGAAAGCACGCCGTAATGGACGTCAAAGATCTTCGACTTGTCTACGTCGCGGCCCGAATATATACCGACGTAGTCGGTCTTTTCCGCCATCGATGTCGACGGGATGTTGACGGAAAACGTCTTGTGTTCCCGGATGCCCTTCATGGTATGGTGCGCCGGGTTCGACCCTATGGCGACCATGGCGGGGTTGTTGTTGACTACGCCGCAGTACGCGATGGTCATGAAGTTCGCCTTGCCGTCGACCGTTGATCCGATGATGGCCGCCGGCATGGGGTATACGAGCGGTTTGGAACCGTATGTTACCTTTCCTTTCATGGGTTACCATCGCAAGCGCCCCTTTAATAGTATTTTGGTTTTTAGGCCATGGGCCGCCCATGGCAAAGATAAGCTGGACGTGTCTGCTAGCTTCAAGGTTCGTTGAAGTTAATCGAAACCAATATATGCCTAGGAGGCGTAACTACACATGTGGTGACATAGATGGATGATACACGTATGACCATCGGGACCATCGGAACAATACTCATAGTCATTGGCATCGTCGCCGTAGGCCTCCTTGCCATGGGCATGGGCGATACGACGGTCACGATTGATGAAAATCCAGAGGACAGGGTCCTCTCGGTGACAGGTACCACCCAGATGGCAGTCGAGCCGGACCTCGTCGAGGTCTCTGTCGGCGTATCGGTGCTTCGCCCCACAGCCGCAGAGGCACAGGAGGCAGAAGACATGGCCATCAACGATATTGTCGACGGCCTCATCGCGCTTGGCATACCGGAGGAGGATATAGAGACATCCCAGATCAGCCTTCACGAGGAGCAGCGTTGGATCAGGGAGGAGATGGAAACGGTGGGATGGCGAGCTTCGCAGACGCTGACCGTTTCTTCGAGCGACCTCACGCTTGCTGGGCCTATTATCGACACGGCGGTGCAAAACGGCGCCAACAAGATAAACGGCGTGACATTCTCGCTCACGGAGGAATCAAAACAGGCATACCAGGACGAGGCACTCATGGCAGCGGCCCAACGCGCACACGACAAGGCCGAAGCGATCGCCGAAGGGCTTGGAGTAAGCCTTGGTGATGTCAAGACGGTGCGTGAGTCAAGTGCCTACATCGTGCCGTACAACTACAGGGAAAGCGTGCTCAAGGACGAGATGTCCAATGCGCCAGCGGTGGTGCTTCCCGGCGACGTCACGGTCACCGGCACGATCTCGGTCGACTATATCATTGAGTAATGGACATCCATCTCTATTATTATTTTTAATAATTAGAAAAATATACAAAAAAGAAAGAAAGGAAAAAGAATTTTCCTTAGAGTGCGTTGACGAGCTCGAGCGCCGCCATGGTGGTGGCGTCACGGTCCTTGCCGGCCACGATGAGCACGTGCTTGCCGTCGGCGAACGCGTCTGCGATGAGCTCGAGCTCACCCTCTGACGTGTCCCACTTCTCAAACGTCGTCTTCTCGAGGTCGACAAGCTCC
>DSAJ01000075.1 GCA_011372835.1 Methanomicrobia archaeon
CCACGGCCCCGCCCACGACAGCACCCCCATACCGGGACGTGAAGGAGATAGGCGTATCCGACGCCATCGCCGACTTCAAGGTGACGCTCGAGTCGGCAGGATACTTCACACACCCCAAGTTCGGCACCGCGGGACCGCAGACGGAGCACTTCAGGGTCGACCTCACCATCGAGAACTTGCTCAACGGGAGACATTCGATCTACCCCAACATCAACTGCTACATCGTCGACGACCAGAGCGTGCGTTGGCCTGTCTACTTCGTGGGAAGCCCCACCGCCCTCAGCGGAGAGTATTCGGCAAAGGAGACGCGGGAGGGCTACGTGGTCTTCGAGGAGATAAACGAGGAATCCTCGACGCAACTGCTCACCATAGAGATCCCTACGCCCAATCTGCCCGTCAAGATAGAGATACCGTTCACCTATCCCTGATGTCGGCGGTCGCGTCCTTTCGCCCCTGAAAACAGCGGTGCGCTTACGGGCACCGGCCAGACCAAAAAGTATATTATCATACGCGAGGACGTGTCTTCATGATTGGCAAGGTCATCTCTTCCTCAACCGAGGAGGTCGTCTTTCGCGTGCTCGACTCCGTCGATGTCGAGGACGTCCACGTCGGGTCGCTCGTCGTCATCGAGTCGCAGCTCACCTACCTTGCGCGGGTGACGTCCCTCGAACTGCGCAACCTGGGCGACGTCGACCTTGCCGACAAGGTCGCGGCCATGAGCGCCGGAGCAGACGTGTACGACGACATACAATCGGTGCTTGGCGACCAGTTCTACTACGTCTGCAGGTCGCGCGTCGCCGGCATCATCGACGGACGGCTGCGCGGCGCCAAGTCGATCCCAAAGGTGCTCTCGTCCGTTCGGCTGGCAGATGCCAACGACCTCTCGTTCCTGCGCGCACGCGGCACCGACACTGTCGAGATCGGCAGGGTGCGAACCCTCGACCTTCCCATCGATCTCGATAGGAAGGCGCTCATCACGCACCACTGCGGCGTCTTTGGCAAGACGGGAAGCGGCAAGTCAAACACCGTCAAGGTGCTCCTCTCGACGCTCCTTGGTATGCACACCCCCGCGCTCGTTTTCGACGTACATGGCGAGTACTGCCGGCGGGACTGTCTGGGTGCGAGCAGAGACGTCGTCGTCATGGGGATGGGAAGCGGAGAGGATATGACGCTGTCGCTGCCACTCGGGGAGATCAAGCCGCGCGACCTCAAGCTCGTCTCCTTCCTCAATGAGACGCAAAGCGAGGCGGTGGAGGCGATACGCGCACGCAAGCATACCGGGTGGATCCGTTATCTGTGCGACACCGACACGAAGACGATACACCAGGACTTTGACAATCAACTCTTCGAACCGACCATCGACGCGCTCAAGCGCAAGGTGCGCAATCTCCTTTCGCAACCCTACGTCGGCGGCGATTTCAATGCGCCCAAGGCCTCTACGATTTCCTGCTCAAACGACGTACCGTGGTCATCGACTTCGGCGACTACGAGCACAACGATTACGCCATACGGCTCATCACGACGATCGTGTCGCGCTACCTGCTCGATCGATACAAGACGGCGCACAAGAAGGGCGCTGCCATCCCCGAGACGCTGATCGTGCTCGAGGAGGCCCACAAGCTCCTCTCCACCGATATCGCGCGCCTCACGATCTTCGAGACGATCGTGCGCGAGGGCAGGAAGTTCGGCCTTGGCCTCATGGTGGTCGACCAGATGCCCCGCAAGATCCACGAGGAGGTCATATCGCAGCTCAACACGGTCATCATCATGCTACTTACCAACGTCAAGGACCGAGAGCACCTCGTCGTCTCCTCAGAAAACGACCTGACCGCGTTCAAGGACGAGATGGCCCGCCTTGACGTCGGAGAGACGATCGTGACGGGCATCTCCGTACCGCTCCCGCTCTCGGGATTCGTTCCCGAGTTCACGGGCATCACGCCCCGGCCACGGGACGGCTTTGACGACTTCACGTTCAACGAGTGATACCATGCATCTACGAGACGAGTTCGAGATATGCCAATTGTATACGTACCTCAACACGGCGGCGACGTCGCCGCTCCCACGTTATGTGACACGTGAGGTCAATGAATTCCTCACAAGCAGGGCGATGTGCGCCGAGTGCGCATGGGACGTGTGGAAGGAGAAGGTCTATGTCGCCAGGCAGCGGACCGCGGCGCTCATTGGCGCCCACTGGGACGAGGTAGCGTTCCTAAAGAACACGAGCGAGGGGCTCAATACGGCGTGCGCCATGCTTCCGTCAGGCGGTAACGTCGTCACCACCAGCTCCGAGTTTCCCTCCAACTACCTCCTCTGGAAGAGAAAGTATGGCGAGGTGCGCCTCGTAGGCCATCAAGACGGTGCCTACGAGGTCGGCGATTTTGAGGATGTGATCGATGACGACACCGTGGCAGTGACCATATCGGAGGTCACCTACGACACGGGGTCGCGCCTGCCCACTCGCGAGATCTCGCGCATCGCCCACGAGCATGGCGCCCTTGTCGTATCCGATGCCGTCCAGGCGCTCGGGGCCCTGCATGTCGATGTCGAGAATGAGGGCATCGACATCCTGTGCAGCGGCGCCCACAAATGGCTCACCGCACCCTTTGGCGTCGGCATCTTTTACGTGTCGCGCGAGGTGCAGGAACGATTCGATCCCCCGTTCGTAGGATGGGCGTCGCTTGAGGACGACACGGACTTTGGCATCGACAACACCCGCCTTGCACACAACGCACGCAAGTTCGAGATAGGCAATCTCAACTTCTCCTCCATCCTCGGCCTCTCACGGTCGATACAGACGATGTTCGATTACGGTGTCGAACGCATCGAGGACGAGGTGACGACGCTCTCGACATACCTCATGGAGCGCCTCGCCGATGGCGGTCACACGGTCCTGACGCCGTGGGACGCGCACGGCGGCATCGTATCCGTCAAGGACGATATGGCATCTGCATCAGTGGAGCGCCTGCTCTCACAGCGCATCGCCGTGGCGGAGCGCGGGGGCGTGCGCGTCTCGCCCCACTTCTGGAACACCAAGGACGACCTTGACGCGTTCCTTGACGCATACATGGTGACATAACGATGTTCGTCCATGCTGCAGACCTCCACTTGGGCATCACACGCTATTCGCGTATCGACCCGGAGACGGGCCTCAATCTGCGCGGGCAGGACTTCATCCGCGCCTTCCACGAGCTTTGCGATTACGTTGTCGAGACGCGTCCCGACCTCTTCCTCATTTGCGGCGACCTCTTCGACAGGGTCAATCCCACCAACTACGTGCGTCGCGCCGTACAGGAGCGGTTCTCCGAGCTCTCCGGGCGCGCCATCGACACCATCGTCATCCCCGGCAATCACGAGACGCCGCGCAGCAAGGGTGTCTCCAACCCGCTGATCCTCTACCGCGACATGCCCCACATCACCGTCGTCCTCTCGCCTTCTGTGGTCGAGCGAGGCCCCTACACGGTCAAGGCAGTGCCGTTCACCGGTTCCCCGCAGCCCCATCTTGCCCCACCCGGCGGGAGCGGCACCAACGTGCTGATGATGCATGCGTCGCTTGAGGGCGCTTCGCTTGGTTCCGAACGATACATGTGCTTTGACGAGGACGCC
>DSAJ01000083.1 GCA_011372835.1 Methanomicrobia archaeon
GATGAAAAATATTACATTCAAAAACATCCCTGATGAGCTTTACTTCAAGGCCATAGAGGTAAAGGGGAAGCTACGTGCAAAGAACTGGCAAGAGTTCCTGGAGAAGTTGATCGAGGAGATGGAGAACGAGAAGGTGAAATAGATGGATACAAGACGTCTTTTTCGCTTTTTCCTGCTTTTCGTGCTCATAGGTTCGTTAGGCGTTTCCATATTCTATGTAACGCCCGTCGAAGCTGCCATTACCGTCGATGCCGTCTCACAACCGGGCGGCGACATCGAGATATCATGGGGCTCGGTGAGCGGGGCTGCAACGTATGATATCTATCGCAGCTCCACGAACTCTCAGCCCGGGACCGCGTCAAAGACCGTGACGGCACCCACCACGTCCGTCACGTTCACGATCCCTGACGATGGTCTCGTCTCGGGGCAGACATGGTACTTCTGGGTCGAGGCATATGACAACACCGACACGCTCATTGACAGCACGACGACACCCGGAACGGCCATATGCGATGCAGAGGGCCCCCAGACACCGTCGTTGAGTTCGCCCGCGGACGGAAGCTACGTCATCGTGAATCCTCCCACGCTCACTTGGAGCTCTGTACAGGATGAACCGCAAGATGAGGACAACACGGGCATCGACTCATACACACTGCAGTACTCGACCTCATCGACGTTCACGCCCAGCAACACGACGACCGTCTCCGACATCTCATCGACATCGTATACATTCACGTTCTCGCTTGCGAACAACACGTATTACTGGCGTGTGAAGGCGGTGGACAACGCGGGAAATGAGGGCAACTGGTCGAGTGCTCGTTCGTTCACGATCAATCTTCAATCACCAACGCTCCTGAGTCCCACCAATGGTGCATCGTTTAACAGCGATGATATTCCCTTAACGTTCTCATGGAGCGAGGTAACGGGAGCATATGGGTACCTGCTCGAGATCGATGACCAGCAACCCATCAGCTCGAGTCCCGTTTACTCGCAAGTGGTGTCTGGCGAGAGCACGACATCGTTTGAGGTCCCCGTCTCGTTTACCGATGACACATACTACTGGCGGGTGTCCGCCGTAGACAACGAGGACAACACCACCGGTGTCTACTCATCCGTCCGAAGCTTCTCGGTCGACTCCACGCCTCCAGGCACCCCGTCACTTTCCTCTCCTGCCAACAACGCTACCATCGGCGATACGTCGCCCACCTTTTCTTGGCAGTCGGTAAGCGATGCGGAATCGTACAAGATCGAGATAGCGACAGCATCAGACCTTGACGTCGATGGTTCCTTTGTCGGCGCCAACGTCGTCTACACCTATCCCACATCTGGCCAGCTCACATCGACGACCCACTCGATCGGGACAGACCTCGATGACGGGGAGGAGTACTACTGGCATGTAATGGCCTTCGATGCTGCAGGCAATGAAGGCGATTGGTCTTCCACACGTTCTTTCGAGATCGATACCTCACTACCTACGGCACCAACCCTCAACTCGCCCTCTAACGGCGCAACGATCGATGACACAACACCTACGTTCTCGTGGGGGGTTGTTACCAGCGGATGTACGTACACGCTGAGATATTCGACATCGAGCACCTGCCCAGCAAACTCGACCACTACTGAGATCAGCGAGATCACGGGCACGTCATACACCATCCCGTCAGGTTCCGAACTTTCAGAAGGAACGTATTACTGGCAGGTGAAGGCAAGCACGTCCGACACGTGGTCAGACATCTGGTCGTTTACCGTAGACCTTCCTGCACAGCAGGTTGACTTCCAGGTACGGGTCCTCGCAGGTGCCACGGGAAGTGCGATCGACAATGCGACGGTATCGCTTGTCCAGGGCCCGAACACCATTGACACCGAACAGACCAACTCGTCGGGCAACGCAACGCTGAGCTCCGATACCGGCACCTACACGCTGCAGGTCACGAAGAGCAACTGGGACTCTGGTAACGGCACGGCCTTTTCACGTACGCTCCAGGTGACCGCGAACATGGATACTGTGCAGGTGTTGCTCTATACAGAGGGAAGGGACCTCATCGTCGCTCGTGTGAAGTACAATGACAACTTCTCCTCAACACCGGAGTCGATAGTCATCTACCGCAACGATTCAACATATCAGACGGTCACTTTACCACGCGTGCCACCAGGCATCATGCCGCAGAATCTCAGGACTGCCCAGACCAATCTCGTCATCGAGGTACCCACATCTGGCACGTACTCGATAGCATCATCCGAATACACGTCGCAGCGGGTTTCGGTGACGAATCTCTCCCAGTCGCTTGCGGACGCATACAACAACGTCATCACGCTTGACATCACGTCGTCCATTAGCGGGGTCGTCGTCGACGACGCCGACGAGATCATCACAGGAGCGAGCGTCATGCTAATCCGTTCAGATGACGAAAGCGTCATCGGGGCAAAGGAGACATCGGCCATAGGATTCACATTTGACAACATCCTACCCGGTTCGTACTACCTGCGAATACAAAAGGACGGATACGGCGATGTGACGACCGATCCTGTCGAGGTCGGCGCCAACGAAGACAGGAACATCGGCATGATACCGCTCACCCAACCAAAGGGGACGCTCAACATCGTTGTAAGGACGACTGACGGCCAGCCGGTCGAGGACGTCACGGTAACGATCTTTGACAACCAGGACAACGAAGTGTTCTCCCAGATGGCCGCCCAGGGCATCGTGGGGACAGAGCTTCCGGGCGGGACGTATACGATATCAGCCTCTGCAGAGGGATACGTGCTCGAAGGAGCGGTCACCACCACGGTGACGGCAGGCGAGACGACCTCTGAGACTGTGCGTATGATCGTTGATGAGACGCCACCGGAGACGGGAAGCATCCAGATATCGCTTGCCGATAATGAGGGTAATCCCATACAACTCGTCGAGGTCTTTATAGACGGCGAGAAGGTGGGCGTGACCAATCAGGACGGCATACTCCTCATCGAGGACCTCGAGCCCAAGACATACCAGATAACATTGAAAAAGGAAGGATTCAAGGAGGTCACCGTCAGCCAGGACGCCACGGCGGGCGAGACGAACACTGTGTCGAAGACAATGACGGTCAAAGAGACGGCTGACACATCTTCCAGGCTGAAGTGGATACTTGGAGCGATTGCCCTGATCATACTCTTCGCCATCATACTCTATGCCTACACGCACAGGCAGAAAGGGTCTGAGGAAGAGGAGGAGGAATACGGCACCGCCGCTCCCGTCCAGGGTGGTTCGGGGGAAGGCGGCGAACGCAAGGTCTCGCCACGCGTGCCGCGCCAGGGTGAATCACGTAAGCCTGAACGAGGCGGCATACCACAATCCTCCACGTCCAAGGAACAGGGATTTGGAAAAACAGGGGGCTCCAAGGGCGGGCTTCCCTCACAAAGGCGTCTTGAAGGGGACTAATCCCCCTTTCCTTTTCCTTTGTTTTTTGCATAACCCACTGAGAAATAGATAGATTTTCCGTGTAATTTTTTTAGCGGCGATTTCAAAATCGTACAGATATAGGCCGCCTGTTTGTTTATCAGCCGGATGTTAAACGGCCCATA
>DSAJ01000192.1 GCA_011372835.1 Methanomicrobia archaeon
CGGTGACGTCGACGAACGGCTTGAGGGTCGCCACCTCCTTCTTGAACACCAATTCGGGATCCTTCGTGACGTCGATGCTTCGCGCCTTGATGCAGAGCATGATACGCCCCCCAGGCCTCAGGAAGGGAAGGTTGCGCACGAGGATGTCGGCTTGTTCGACCTGGGCGATGTCCTGGTAGATGACGTCGACCTTCTCGATGAGCGGCGCATAACTCAAGGGGTCCTTCGCGTCTGCGAGGATGGGCACGATGTTGAGGCGCTCGCGGGCGACGTTGAGGAACTCACGCATGGAGCGTGGAGCGAACTCGACGGCATAGACGACGCCGCTGTCGACGATGTCGGATATGTGCGAGACCGTCGTGCCGGTGGCTGCGCCGAGGTAGAGCACCTTGGACGAGCCAGTAAACGGCAGGTCCATCAGCCCCGAGGAGAGCGCTGAGGCGAGCTTTGAGCGGTACGGATTCCAGACGCGGTATTCGACGCCGTCGCGCTCGATGAGCTTCTCTCCGTAGACGCGCCGTCCGGGCACCAGGTTCCTGGTAAGGTAGCCGCGCTCATCGGCGTAGACGTGGGAAAACACTTCCTTCATCGAGACTTCCTCCTTCCCTTCTTCTTGCGTCGGGGGGGATACTGGTGTTTCTTGCGTACCTCCTCTACTCGCGCGTCGATGCGCGCCTGGAGCTCGGAGGCCACCATGTTGCCCGAGTGGTAGTCGACCCGCGCCGCGATGGCAAGTTCGGAAGCGAGCGTACGCGCGATCTTTCCGCTCTGCCACGGCTTTGCCGTGTGCACGAGAGGGTGTTGAAAGATGATGCCGTGCTTTGGCGGCTTGGCACCCGTTTTTAGGTGGCGGAAGAGCGCTTTTTCCGCCCCTAGCACCTGGACCGTCGAAGCGGGTTTGCGCGCCAGATTCGCAAGCCCCCCTGCAAGCGCGATGAGCCGTGCGGCGATGAGCGGCCCTGCAAGCTCGGTGAGGTTCGGCGCCACCGCCCTGACACCCTCCTCGATGTAGTCGGTGTAGTCCTTTCTGACCGTGCTCAGGTAGACCGCCTGCTTCGCTAGCGACCGGATCGCCTCCATGTCGCGCGCAGAGAGCTCGACGCCGACGCTCTGATGCGCGGCGGCCTGTATGTCGTCGCCAGGGATGTTTTCTCGCTGCCCGTGCTCTGCGATCAGGGTGCAATACTGCACGTTGTCGACGACGAGCCGCTCAAGCTCCGGGAAGTGGATGCCGTACCATTCGACGAGCCGCTCGGTGAAGAGGTTTATCGTCTGGTCGAGCTCGTCGATGGCGTTGGTCGCCTGGGAGATTGAAAGGTCCTTTGACGATGCGGCCGTGCGGAGGCGCTGCTCCACCAGCGAGAGCGTCATGTCCCTTTGAAATGTCCTGGACGCTGCCAGGTCCTCGCCGATCTGTTTGAGCGCGCCCTCATGGAACACCTGGCGCTCCTCGAGGGGCAAGAGCTTGCATCCGAGCCATGAGGCCAGGGCATGATTGTCACACCGGTCGATGTCCCGCTGCGTCAGCTGGCCGAGCATGTCGGGCACCTCACCCTCCCATAGCGATGAGAATATCGTTGCGACGTCCTTGGCGTCGCCGGGGAACGCTATGGACTCTGTGAGCGTGCCCTTCTCATCGAGCAGCAGCATGCCACGAACGGTGGTGATGAGTATCATGGTATCATACCTACCTGATTGGTCATATTTAAATATCTACTGCTGCGGCGCCAGGGCAAAAAAACAGAGCCTTCAAAAACTTCGGTAAGGAAAAAAAGAAGAGGTGGGAAATAGGAAGAAAAAATGATGCCTTATTCTTCTTCCTCAAAGAAATCGTCATGTTCATCTGCAATTTCCTTGCGTTGCTCCCTGTACGAGATGGAATTTTCATGCGCGGCGTCCCGCTCATCTACGAATTCTTCGAGGAGCGTGGCAAGTGCCGTTCCGTCCGCGGGAAAGTCCTGAGGATGCTCACGTTCGATGGCCTTCATGCTGTCGTAATGGTTCACCATCTCATCATCGTGGGCATTTTGCTCATTTATCATCTGGGTGGCGGTCTCCATGTTCTCGTTGCTGGCCGCATACGCCGCCTCCTTGAGGAACCCCAGCGACTTGATCGAGTGGTCGCTCATCTCTACGAGGTGCGTGGCATATTGCGTGACGTAGCCCACCTCTACGTTCTGCGCCAGCTCGAGCATCGATTCTGCCGTCAGGAGGAGGTCCTCCCACTTGTCCTCAGAAAGGTTGGCAGCGGATATCGTCGACTGGTAGTTGCCGTCGTTGTAGTACGATACCGCGTCCAGGTATTGTCGAACCGCGGAATCGAATGATCCCTGGAATGCATCGTAGTGCTGTCCGAACTTGAGCGAATAGATGATCTTGTCGTTCCATTCGAACTGTTCCAGGTATGCCTCGATCTCCTTTTCCCACAGGTTGACATATTCATTCAGAAAATCCCTGTCCAGGTCGTCCGCCAGCGGCCGGAGGTCCTGGACCTTGTTTAATCCTTCCTGGTATTCCGAGTAAGCGGCCCCATACTTGGTGAGCGCAAGATCGTACTGGTCCTCCTGCAGCGCCTCGTTGCCTTCGTCCTTTATCTCATCGCCGGCGTTCAAGTGCTCGTTTGCGGCATCGACGGTGCTGTTCCATTCCTCGATGCTCTCATCGTCGCCCCCCATGCATCCTGAAGCTGCCACCATCGGTATGAGCAGCAGCATGGTCAATAGCAGTCTTTTCTTGATTATATCACCATTATAGTCCTCTCAGGAGCGTTTTAAAAATATTTTTGGTCGTTTTTATCTTATAGGCCTCACTCGACGCCCCACCATGCGAGAACCCTCTTTCGGGTGTATCAACGAACATGCTGGGACATATACGACCTTTTTCCGGTACGAGCACACAAGGCCATACGGTGTCCATCTGTCGTTCATTTTTCTACCTCATTTGAAAAAACTTATAAAGATACAGCCTAATCTTCTCTACGAGGAGATTCTGTTGCCCAAGCTTTCAGTGTCAGAAATATATGGTATCTCGGCGAGTGTCTATAGGGAGAACTTCCTGAAGCTTCTCATACCCGTCATCATTCCCGTAATACTGCTGGTGGGCGTCTCCCTCATATTCTACATATCGACGCTTCCAACGCTCATTATCGACGATATCGCCCAGTACTACACGTTCTCCTCGTACCAGGCGCTCGAGCAGATTCTCGGCACATGGTACTACATCTTCATAGGCGTCATCGCTGTGTATATCGTCATGAACATCTATTCGGTATCGGCGATCGTCGGCGTTATCAGCGAGGGGCTTGCCACAGGTTCGCTCTCGCTCGACGAGGGCGCGCGAAGCGGCGTGCGCGGCTTCGTGCACAGCGTCATCCCCATCGCGGTGCTGCTCGTCCTGACGTATTACATGCTTACCTCGTACGGGCGATATTCGCTCATCGTGACGTTCATACTCACCTACATTGGCGTCTATACGATCTCTGCCAGCGTGGTGGAACATGCCGTCATCATCAAAAACATCGCCTTTAGCATACGCGATGTGGTAC
>DSAJ01000068.1 GCA_011372835.1 Methanomicrobia archaeon
GCAGGCGCGCGGGAATGCGTGTCGTCATGGTGACGGGCGACCATGCGGCCACGGCCGTCACCATCGCGCGCGGCGTGGGGCTCGTCGATTCCATGGACGTCGATGTCGTGCACGGACACGAGCTTTCAGATATCAAGGGGAGGCCCATTGAGGAACTTCGACGGTTCATCGAAGCCCCAATCTTTGCCCGCGTGACACCTGAGAACAAGCTCGACATCATCGAGGTGCATCAGAGGAACGCATCCATCGTGGCGATGACGGGCGATGGCGTCAACGACGCCCCTGCACTGAAAAAGGCCGACATCGGCGTCGCCATGGGCATGCGAGGCACACAGGTGGCGTGTGAGGCATCAGACATGATCCTGCGGGACGATGACTTCACAAGCATCGTGCAGGCCGTCAGGGAGGGGCGCATCATATTCGGCAACATACGCAAGTTCGTCTCTACCTCATCTCATGCAACCTCAGCGAACTGCTTGCCATTCTCATCGCGTCGATCATCGGTATGCCCCTCCCCCTCCTCCCGCTGCAGATCCTTTTTCTCAACGTCGTCAACGACGTCTTTCCGGCCTTTGCCCTTGGGGCATGCAGGGGAAGCGAGGGCATCATGGACAGGCCCCCGCGCAGTTCCGGCGAGCCGGTGCTCACGCGCACCAACTGGACCGAGATGGGATATTACGGGCTCCTCATCGCAGCAGCCACCGTTGGGGCATATGCGCTAAGCAGCGGCACAGCCACACAAAGGGTGACCGTCTCGTTCCTCACCCTCGCCTTTGCCCAGCTTTGGCATGTGTTCACCATGCGCGAGGTAGGCTCGGGCCTCATACGAAACGAGATCACAGAAAATACCTACGTATGGGGCGCGCTTGTCCTCTCCACTATGCTGCTTATGGCATCGGTCTATGTAGGCGGCTTCGCTGCAGCCCTGGGCACGCACCCGCCCGATGCAGACAACTGGGTGGTGATCGCGGTGATGAGCCTGGTGCCCCTTGTTGCGGGGCAGCTCGAGCGTGCAGTGAGAAAACGATCGTAGGCACGTGGTCCACATTACCGGTCCGCCAACACGTCCAGGAGCCGCTGTGCGTTGCGCGCCGTCGTGGGACGGACACTTGACGTGTGTCGACGCAGGAAGTCGATGACGAGCGTATCTCCCCGCAAATGATCGCGAAGCTCGTCCAGAGCGAGGATCGCCTTGCCGATGACGATGCCCCTGCACTCCTCGGTGTCGTATTCATGGCTCTCCACGGCACAAAGGGCATCGATGATGCGGGCCCTGTGGCGCAGATCGTTGCGGGCAATGGTGGTAAGGGCGACTATCGTGTTGTTGGCCGTTATCATCGAACCCTCGCCGAGATAGGTGATGAACTTCTCTACCAACGGGTCGACCTTGCCCTGGTCGTCAACGGCCGAGAGGTCGCCGATGGCGAGGATGGCGTTCCACTTCAGTATGGTGTTGCCACCGTCAAGCAACGATACGAGCACGTCGAAGTAGGGGTAGACAGAATGGGGCGCTTCAGCTGAAAGGCGTCGAATCTCCTTTGCAGCACCGAACTTCATCCTGGCATCAGGTGAACGTATGTCATCGATAAGGCGCTTTACGTCGTCGCTCATGTCATCGCCCGCATGATAGAATGAGTGAACGGGACTATGCCTCTTGCTCGTCCTTCTTGCTGTAGAGGTACTGGCAGTAGAGGCCGATGTTCTTGATGCGCTTGACGAAGTTCTCAACCGACTTTTCCACATAGAGGTTCGCGCCGAGGCTGTAGCTCTTCTCGATGTCCTTGATGTCAGAGGACGTGGTGAGCATCACGACGGGGATCTCCTTCGTCTCGTCATTTTTCTTGATCCACTCGAGCACCTCGATGCCCGTCATCTTGGGGAGCTTGATGTCGAGAAGTATGAGTCCAAGCGACGACACGTTGTCGACACTGTAATCACCCGCTCCTTCGAGGTACCTGATCGCCTCGTCGCCGTCCTCCACCCAGTCGATGGTGTTTGTAACGCCGGACTTCTTTAGTTCGCGCTTGATGAGATGAGTATGGTCGGGGTCGTCCTCGACCAACAGGATCTTGAAGTTCTTAGATTCCACGTCTATCTTCCTCCATGACAGGGACAGTGAAGTAGAAAGTGCTTCCCACTCCCCTCTCACTTTCGACCCATATCGCGCCGCCGCGAGATTTAACTATGCGTTGTGCAAGGAACAGTCCGATGCCTGAGCCCGGGACATCCTTACCATGTAATCGCTCAAACACTTTAAATATCTTTTCGGTGTGTTCGGGCGCTATGCCCACGCCGTTGTCGGAGACGGAAAAGACGTGCATGCCGTCATCGCGCCCGTGGTCGATCCGCACAGTTAGTGTCGTGTCCTCGCCGACGTAGGTGAGCGCATTGCCGATGAGCTGTTCGAAGACCTCCACGAGCTGCGATCGCACATAGGTCACCACAGGCATGGCGGATGCCATCTCGATGACATTGTCATCGCCATGCTCTCGCCTGCACCGGTGGATCGCCTCGTTGATGGCATCGGCGACTGGCACCGCCTCGTGCGGCTCGGGCGAACGATCGATGCGCGAGAGCTTGAGAAGCGATGTGATGAGGCGCTCCATGCGCGATGTGTTCGCCTCGATGCGCTCGAGGTAGTACCATGCATCCTCGTCGAACGTTTCGCCGTAGTCCTCCTTGAAGAGGTTGACCATGCCCCGAAGCGACGTGAGGGGCGACTTGAGGTCGTGGGACGTGCAGTAGATGAACCGCTCAAGCTCATCGTTTTTCTCCTCCAGCGCATGCGACTGGTCCACCAGGCGTTGTTCGTTTTGCTGTTGCTTGGTGATGTCCTTGAGGGTGACGACCACGTTGCGCGCGGCCTTGAATACGTTGACCTCGACCACCGTTTCACTGCCAAGGCTTTGGCACTGGAATGTAGGCAGTGTCGTGCTCTTGCCATCGCGTGCGGCGCGTGAGAGTGACTCGAACGCCTCCATCTTGCGAAGGCAGGGGAGGCACTCCTCAAAGGATTTGCCAGCCACCTCCCCCTTAGTGACCGAACAAAGCCTCATCGCCTCATCATTGATGTCAAGTATGGTGAAGTCCATCTCTCCCTCGGGAGTGGTATGCGGTTCGAGGAGTATGACCCCGTTTGATGCGTTGACAAAGACGCTTCGGAACCTCTCCTCGCTCAGCCGGAGCCGTTCTTCGACCTCGCGTTCCTCGGTCACGTCAATGCCGATGGAGATGACCTCATCGATCGAGCCGTCGTTATCGTAAGTATATGTTCGTTCCCATCTGACGATGCGCTCGCCGCCATCACGTGAGACCAAGGGCAACTCAGCCGTTTGGGGTGCGTTGAAGGAGATAACGGAACGCACCGTGTTTTCATACTCCGCCCTTAATCGTGGGGGCGCCATAACGTCCCATACCCTTTGTCCCACCGCATCATCGGCACCGACACCAGTCACTCGCTCGGCCGTCGAGTTGAAGAGCGTTATGGTGCCTGTTGCGTCGTATCCGATGATGAGCGTTCCTGCTGACGATATAATCC
>DSAJ01000162.1 GCA_011372835.1 Methanomicrobia archaeon
CCTGTAGAACGAGAAGTCGTTGTTGCCGCCGTCCCAGAGCACGATGTCCGCTTCCTTTTCCGCCTCACGGATGATCTGTTCGTAGTCGACGCCGGCGTAGACGACGATGCCATTGTCGATATGCGGTTCGTATTCCTCACGCTCCTCGATGGTGGTGTCATACCTGTCGAGGTCCCCATACGATGCGAACCGCTGGCACCGCTGCGCGTCGAGGTCCCCATAGGGCATGGGATGCCGTATGGCGACCACCTTGAAGCCCTTTCCCTTGAGGTATTGTGCTATCTTTCGTGACACCTGGCTCTTGCCGCTGCCCGTCCTGGTCGCGCATACCGATATGAGCGGCTTGGACGATGTGAGCATCGTTGTGTTGGGTCCCATGAGCCTATAATCCGCGCCTGCTGCGAGCACGCGTGAACCAAGTTGCATGACGTGCGAGTACGGGAGGTCCGAGTACGCCATTACCACCTCGTCGATGCCGTGGGCGGTGATAAGGCCTTCGAGCTCTTCCTCCTGGTGGATGGGTATGCCCCCCGGGTAGAGCTCTCCTGCGAGCTCGGAAGGGTATTTTCTATTGTAAATGTCAGGTATTTGTGCAGCTGTGAACGCTACCACCTCATAGGCCGGGTCGTCCCTGAAGTGTACGTTGAAGTTGTGGAAATCTCGACCTGCTGCACCAAGGATCACTACTTTCTTTTTCGCCATACGTGTCACCATCATATAGTGAATGAGAAAATATATAAGCATATCTCATCGCGCGTAGCGTTTGATGGCGGATAGCAGCGTGGTAAATGACGATGGATGATAGGCCGAAGGGACCTTGGTCCCGTCGATGTAGACGCCTGGCGTACGCTCGTCCCATTGCGTGATCGTATACCGTAGCTTTCCTCCTGAATAATGGGAGGCCAGGGCGATGATGTTGAGGATGTCCTCTGAGAGCTCGGAGTCCTTTTTTAGATACAGCTCGATCGTCGTTATGGGAAGCTCTCGAAGCTCGTCAATGAACTCGGACGCCTTCTTGGCGTAGAGGAGCGCGTTGCTCTTTGGGTGGTCGATGAAGAGCATGTGTTCATGGAGCGGTTTTCCGTAGTGCGCCCAGAGAGCACCCATTTCACAGCTTGCCATGAGCTCTCCCGGGGACGATGCGTAGAAAATCCCGAAGTGGTAGGAACGCTGCGACTCGAGCTCGAGTCCGCCTGTAAATCGCAGGCATCCCTTGCTCCTGCAGTTCCTGCATCTCCCGGCAAAGCATGACATGTAGATTTCCTGGTATGTCTCCTGGACGGTTCTAAGGAACGTCAGGAGGCCGGACACGTCGTTGATCGAACCAGTGTAGACCTGTCCGTTGACGACGATGACGGGTGTACGGGCATGCCCCTTGTAGACCTTGCTGAAGTAGTCAGCAGCTGCCTCGTCCTTGTAAATGTCGTATCGTTCAAGCGAATACCCTGCCGTTTCCTCGAGTCTGGCGAGGAGCCTGGGCATGTCCGTATACGACTTGTAGTACGCCTTTATGGACACGGCAATGGGCCAGGGGCGTTCGTACGTTGGCTCCTGGAACGTCTCGGGCGTCGTTGACACCGGGATACCCGTGGGTTTTGCAGGGCGTGGCGCCGCCGCCATGCGGGGCGCCTCATATGCCTCATACTCTTCCTCTTCTACTTTTTGGGTCGCCCGCTTGCCCCTGCGCACGACATCAAATGACAGCGACAGCGCCCCCTCCCTGCTCTTGCACGCCTCAACGCATTCGCCGCACAGTATGCAGTTCGTCTGTTCGTTCTTGATGGTGTTGACGACCTTCTTCACAGGGGTCGACATGTCACCCGTCTTGCTCAAAAACGCCACGGGGTCGAGCTCCATGGGGCATGCCTTCCTGCACAGCCCGCAGTTTGTGCAGCGCTCGGGGTCGAGGTGAAGGCGCAAAAGCGATATGTGGTTGAAATGGCCCGCAAGGTGGCCAAGCGGGCAGAAATACCTGCACCAGTAGCGCGATATCACGACGGCCAAGAGGATAAGCGATACGAATATGATGATGCGCACGACGTAGAGGGGGTCGGGAAATACGTTGTGGATGCCGCGGTAGGGAAACGCCGCTTCGAGGAGCCCCGCCGGGCAGAGCTTGCAAAACCATGTGTCGACAAGCTTCCATGCGGTCACGATCATCGCGACAAAGACCGCCGACCTCGTGAAATAGGTAAGAATCCCTATATTGTCCCTGTGCCGGCGCACTGCCTCGTGGGGCATGCCGGCCTCATCCTTCCTGAACGGCTCGATGAAGACACGCCGCAGCGCAGACGATGTATGTTTTCGCGTGAACTTGACCTCCGTGACCTTGTCGATGACGTCATGTAGGAATCCAAAGGGGCAGGCCCAACCGCAAAACGCCCTGCCCACCACCGTGTAGAGTGCAAAGAACGACCCGAAGAGATAGTATGGCACATCACCCATGATCACCCAGTTCTGGATAAGACCTATAGGGCATCCCGCGGTCGCCCAAGGGCACGCGTAGCAATGTAGCCCCGGCGCTATGAGATGTTTTGCAACAATGCCGAGCGCACCGAGGTTGAACATGACAAGCGAGAACGTCTGGTAGAGCTTTCGCCTGTTCGAAAGCGTGCTTTTGAGTTTGAGTATCGCATATGAGAGCCCGATGATGATCACGAAGAGCCCGATCGTCTCCGGCATGACCGATAGTGGGTGGGGCAGCACGTCGCCGCGCACCTCGTATCGGAAGAGGGCGATGCCATAGAGCGCGGTGGCGCTCAGGAATATGGTGATAAAGAATATGGACTTTCTCGCAAGCAGATTCGAGGCACCGATGGTGAGCAGGAGCAGCCCGATATAGCCCATCGTGAGCGTGAGCGCCGAATAGCCCTTTGTCCCCAAAAGGCCCACGGAGATGGAAAGCAGGCTAAGCAAGAGTATGGCAAGCCCTATGGTGACCATGATCTTCCAGGCAATCGATTCCCTAGGTGCTCGTCGTTGTTCCAAACTTTATCACCATGTCAATGACCTGTACGATGTAGCGCATGTCGTTTGTGGGGTATCCTTCGAGGTACGATTCGTACAACCAGCTCTCATACTCGCCGTCGTCCTCGTCGGCAACGACTATCCATGGAACGCCTACGTTCTCGGCCTGCGATCCGTACCTTTCCGCAAGCTCTCGGAATCTTTCGACATCATCCTCGAACTTTATCTCCTCCACCGAGACCTTGTCGGTGAACTTCGCGATCTCGTTGCACATGTTGATGACGCGAGGGCATGACTTGCACGTTTCAGTGGAGAAGATGTAGATGTTGATGTTGTCGTTAAACGTTGTGTACTTCATGCGCGTGAAGTCGTCAATGGTAAGCTCATCGCTTGTTGTCCCCGTAAGGCCGAGGCATGACAGGCATACCACTGACGAGATGTTCCTGCTCCTCGTCACATCCTCGTTTTCCGGCAAGGTACCAACGTAGAGGAAAGCGATGCCTAACATGATAACCAGGTACGGAGCGAGTCGGCGCTTCATATGGTTCACCTTTGGTCTAGTCCCAAA
>DSAJ01000050.1 GCA_011372835.1 Methanomicrobia archaeon
AAGAAGGCCAGTGCTTTATGTTCATATTCCCTTTATATGCGAAACCAATCGATGTAAAACCTTTAATTCTTAGAAGCATAATGGAGTAGGGGATAGTGTATGGGGCTTACCATTGTGCCATTCTGGAGGAAATATTAATGAAAGCGCCACCTGAAAAGCTTGGCTCCTTTTTCTTGGGCGCAGAATACGATCTAGTTGCCAACAACCTTAGTGAGATCCCTGTGAATTATGATGCACGCGATCTCACAACACATGCGATATGTGTTGGGATGACGGGCAGTGGCAAGACTGGCCTTTGCATTGGCATACTGGAGGAGGCGGCGCTCGACAAGGTGCCTGCTATCATTATCGATCCCAAAGGGGACATCACCAACCTGTTGCTCCAATTTCCAGAACTTCGCCAGGAAGATTTCCGTCCGTGGGTGAACCCTGACGATGCCCGGCGCAAGTCTATGACCGTTGACCAGTATGCTCAGCATATCTCCAAGACATGGGAGAACGGCCTTAGCGATTGGGGGATCGGCAAGGAGCGAATCAGGGAACTGAACGAGTCGGTGGACTATACCATTTTTTCGCCCGGTTCCGATGCGGGACGACCAATCAACATTTTGGGCAGCCTCTCTGCGCCAAGGCTCGATTTCAACGAGAACGCAGAGGCGGTGCGCGAACAGATTGCCGGCACGGTGTCCGCGCTTCTGGGGATGGCAGATGTAAAGTCGGATCCGGTGCGCGGAAAGGAGTCCATTTTACTTGCCCATATTTTTGAGCATGCATGGCGACGATCAGAAGACCTTGACATCGCAAAGCTCATCAACGCCATACAGAATCCACCCTTCCGGTCGTTGGGTGTGTTTGACATTGACACGTTCTTTCCCCCTGCCGAACGGTTCGAGCTGGCCATGGCATTTAACAGCCTCATAGCGGCCCCGAACTTCCAGGGCTGGTTGCGTGGTGAACCGCTCGATGCGAATGCGATACTATATCGTGCTGATGGGAAACCGCGGCATAGCATCTTCTACCTTGCCCACCTGTCGGAGCGTGAACGCATGTTCTTTGTGACGCTGCTGCTGGAGACTATCCTTTCATGGACACGAAAACAGAGCGGGACCACGAGTTTGAGGGCGCTCCTCTATTTTGACGAAACGTTTGGGTTCATGCCCCCCGTGGCCGAGCCACCTTCCAAAAAGCCGCTCATCACACTGTTAAAGCAGGCAAGGGCGATGGGTCTGGGGGTGATGCTTGTCACTCAGAACCCTGTTGACATCGACTACAAGGGATTGACCAACGCGGGCACGTGGTTTATCGGAAAACTGCAGGCAGAACGGGACAAGCGTCGAGTGCTCGAGGGGCTGCGCGGCGCCATCGCACACTCTTCAGGTGTGCATACTGAGGACTATGATGCGATAATCACCGGGCTCAAAAGTCGGGTCTTTCTCATGCACAACGTGCACAACGACCGTCCCTTGGTCTTTAACACCAGATGGGTCATGAGCTACCTTCGCGGCCCGCTCACAAAGCCGCAAGTCAGGGAGCTGATGAAAAACAAAGGCGACCTCTGGTCAGAAGTGCTGGCAGAGCCTACCACCCCCGTGCCATCTTCAAACACCTATTCATCTGGGACGTTGTCCACAACGCAACCCTCTCTTGACCCCGCAGTCCCTGTGGCGTTCATGCCGGCGACATTGCTTGAATCTGATGCAATAGGGCAGCTGAGGACGAGAACGGGGAAGACAGCTATCATCGATGCGTCCAGATTAGTGTATGTTCCGTACTTGCTGGGTTCGGGAAGTGTTCGCTTCAAGTCGGCAAAGATGACGCGAGAAGAACGTGAGGATCTAACATTTATCCTTCCTGTATCCCATGATTTCTCAATCATTGACTGGAACGCTGCAGAAAGGGTGGACATCGACATGGATTCGCTCGTCAATGATGTCGACACCAGTGACATTGACGCCGCATTTCTTTCCGTGCCAGAGCGTGCAAACAGCCCTAAAGAGCTCAATGCATTGGAAAAGGAATACGCTTCCTGGCTGTATCAAACACGCAGGAAGACCTTGAACAAGCATCAAGGGCTAAAGCTCTACCAGGATGCGTATGAGGATGAACGTGATTTCATGGCGCGCGTCAACCATGCTGCCAGGGAGCGCAGGGATGCAGAGATAGAAAAACTTGAAAAAAAGTATTCTGCGACCTTAGATAAGCTCAGTGACAAGCTCGAGCGCCTTGAACTGGAACTTGAGTCTGAAAAAGCGGAACACGAGGCACGAAAACGCGAGGAATTGGCGGGTGTTGGTGAATCAGTACTGGGATTTTTCATGGGACGCAGACGTACGAGCAGTGTATCGTCCATGACGCGGAAGCGGCGCATGACCGCGAAGGCAAAGCGCGAGATCGAGAAAACTTCCGAAGAGATCGAACGTGTAAAGACACAGTCCAGAAAGCTTGAAATAGAGCTGGAAACTGCGATAGATACGATCACGGTGACCTGGGAAAACGCAAAGGAAGACATAGAACAAAGCGAGATAAAACCAAAGAAGTCAGACGTTGAGGTTCGCATGTTTACCTTGGCGTGGGCACCAAGCTGGAGAATAGATTACCACAACGAAGATCAGAGAGGACAGGAAGTCATCCCCGCCTCCAGAGCCACTTAATCGAATAAATCGTTAGCATCCGTCGTTTCAATCCTTCATTCTAGAGATCACTATGATCAGAACGCATTTCATTTCCTTTAGGAAATATCGTGAATAAGGCGTGCGAGCGATCCACATATCAGTGAAATAAGTGTATCAAGCGTTCTTGGGAACAACTTATATGTCTTGGTAGCAGTGTCTCTCATATGGATGCTACACCACGTGCCTTGCCGTCGCTCGACGACATCCTCACGGCGCACGAGACGTTGCGCGGTATCGCGCACATGACGCCGATGCTAATGTGCGAGACGCTCTCGAAGAAGGCATCATGCCCGCTCTACCTGAAATGTGAACAGTTCCAGCGCGGAGGCTCGTTCAAGCTGCGTGGGGCCTACTTCAAGATGGCATCATGCCTCGATGACGCCAGGGCACACGGCGTCATCGCGTATTCGTCGGGCAATCACGCCCAGGGCGTGGCGTTGGCCGCGCGCCTGCTTGACGTCTCGGCGACGATCTTCATGCCCGAGGACGCCCCCGACGTCAAGGTCGATGCGGTCTGTACCTACGGTGCGGACATTCAGTTCGTTGGCACCACGTCCGATGAGCGCGAGGCGGCTGCTCGCGCACACGGTGAGAGGACCGGAGCGCTCATCATACCACCCTTCGACGACCCGCTCATCATCGCCGGTCAGGGGACGGTGGGTATCGAGATACTCGAGCAGTGCCCGAGCGTCGAGCGCATCGTCGTGCCCGTAGGGGGAGGAGGGCTCATCTCCGGCGTTTCCATCGCTGTCAAGGCTTCGGCGCCGTCAGTCGAGGTCGTCGGCGTCGAGCCCGAGCAGGCAAACGCGATGAGCGCATCGCTGCAGGCAGACGCGGTCACGGACGTGCGTCCGGG
>DSAJ01000177.1 GCA_011372835.1 Methanomicrobia archaeon
ATAGTTATCTGTGTAAATAATTATAAAACAAAAATGCTAAATATCTTGGCTTCCCTTATCACGATATGGACGCACGTGAGGCAATCCTGACACGAAGAAGCATTCGTTCATTCACGGACGAACCTATTGACAATGAAACGATAACGAAGCTGCTTGAGGCAGCCATGTCGGCACCGTCGGCGTGTAATCAGCAACCATGGTCCTTTGTCGTCGTAAGGGATCGAACGAAGCTCGATGCCATCCCGAAGTTCCAACTGTTCTCCAGGATGCTCAAGCAAGCGCCGTGTGCGATCGTGGTGTGCGGCAAGCCCAAGTCGCGACTGATATCCCACGTAACGGACAAATGCTCGCGCTACTGGGAGCAGGACTGTGCCGCGGCCACGCAAAACATATTGCTAGCGGCACATGCACTGGGCATCGGGGCGGTCTGGCTGGGAGCGCACCCCAGTGAGAAGGTCGTTGAAGGGCTTCGCTCGCTTCTTAACGTCCCTGAAGACGTCATACCTCTTGCCATCATAGCGCTTGGCCATCCAGGCGAGCAAAAGCCACCAGCGAACAGATTCGACCAATCGCGCATCCATTACGATCAATGGTAGACACAAACGTATCAATTGTTCGTCTAACAGACAGAAAGCCTTTTAAATAATCGAATGAATCTTGTTCGGATAGCTATGAACGTCATACACTACTTCATGGATGCATTCGATGATGTTTTTAGCTTCGGCACCTTTTTCTTTTGATTGCTCCAGCCTGTTCGTGTACGAACCACGATGGGTGGGGAGCCAACTACAACGTCTCAATCGAAGGAGCGTGCCAACCGTATATCCACATGAAAAGGAATGACAACAATGGATAACGAACGAAACATACCACAAGCAAACGATATCGGAGAGGGGGGACGCCACATGCACCGGCGATTTTTTTTCCTCCGCTTCTGCTAATCATCCTACCGACCTATTGATCTCATTTGTATCACGGGGGCGTCCCTCATGCTAGGCATCGAGGACCCTCAGATCGTGGCCGCCTATCTTGCCATGATCGCCTGCACGGCAGCCTGCATCATCTACGGTGTCTCGAACTGGAACAACGGGGGTGACGAGGATGGCAGTTAGCGCGACCCTCCTTGGCACGTTCACCGTTGGATACCTCATCGTCATCTCGCTTCTGGCCTACCTTGGCTACCGCAAGACGAAGTGTGCCGACGACTACATGGTCTGCGGACGTAACATCCATCCCATCATCCTCGCCCTCTCCTACGGGGCGACGTTTATCAGCACATCGGCCATCGTCGGCTTCGGCGGGCTGGCCGGACAGCTCGGCATGGGACTGATCTGGCTTACCGTTCTCAACATCGGCGTCGGGATCCTCTTGGCGTTCGCCGTCTTTGGGAAGCGTACCCGCGCACTTGGCAAGAAGCTTGGCGCGATGACGTTTCCCGACCTCATGGGCAAGGCCTACGGCTCGGGATTCATCCGCAAGGCCGGCGCCATGATCGTCGTCGTCGGCATGCCGCTCTATGCGTCAGCAATTCTTATAGGCGGCGCGCGCTTCATCGAGAGCACATTCGGCGTGACATATAACACAGCGCTTCTCGCCTTTGCCGTCGTCGTTGCGATCTATGTCGTCGTGGGCGGGCTGATTGCCGTTATGTACACCGACGCGCTGCAGGGCTCGATCATGGCCATCGGCATGAGCATCCTTCTCGTGCTTACCTATGTCAAGCTCGGCGGCATCAGAGAGGCGCATGCCGCGCTCTCGTCGATGTCAGACCTCATGCCCGAAGGGCTGGCCGCAGCAGGGCTTACCGGCTGGACATCGATGCCCTCCCTTGGCTCGCCGATATGGTATACGCTGATAACGACCATCGTGCTCGGAGTGGGTATAGGCGTCATCGCCCAGCCACAGCTCGTGGTGCGCTTCATGACCGTTAGAAACGATAGGTCGCTTCACCGCGCGATCGCTGTGGGAGGCCCGTTCATCATGATCATGACCGGAGTCGCATTCACCGTGGGCGCGCTCACCAACGTCTACTATCTCAGGGAGACGGGCTCGATAGCACTCACCGCCGCGGGCGGCAACGTGGACTCGATCATACCAAACTACATCAACGCAGCGATGCCCGATGCGTTCATCGTCATCTTCATGCTCGCGCTGCTCTCGGCCGCCATGTCGACACTGAGCTCGCTCTTCCACACGATGGGAACGGCCCTTGGCCATGACCTGTGGGGAGCGAAAAAGAACGTGACATCGACACACAAGTCGACCCAGGCTGCAACGATCGTGATGATCGTGGCGACGATAGGCCTTGCCTACCTTATGCCGGCAAACATCATCGCGCGCGCAACGGCGATGTTCATGGGACTGTGCGCATCAGCGCTGCTTCCGGCGTTCGCACTTGCACTCTATAACAAGTCACCTTCAGCCCTTGCGGCCAAGACGAGCATCGTCACCGGCGCCGCTGTGTGGTTCGCCTGGACCGCCTTCATCCACGTGAAGGAATCGGCTGCGCTTGGCATCTCGTCGTTTCTCTTTGGGAAGGATGCGCTCCTTGCGATGCCCTGGCAGGTCGTCGACCCGCTCGTGATAGCATTGCCACTCTCGACGCTCGCGCTCGTCACGATGAAGCTGTGGGAATCGCGTGCATCGCTTGGCTCAGCAGAGCAGGAAGTGGAGCCGTTCTAGGCTCCCTTTTCATTTTTTATTTTAGAAATAATAGAATTATTTTGTCCCACTTTTGTGGATTGCTAATCAATATCCATCCGTTTCATGAACTTGATGATGCCAAAGACCACAAGCAGCACGATGATAAATGTGAGGAGCACCCCTAGGAAGTGGCCCACGCGGAAAGGTCCCACTGTGATGGCCTCCCAGCTCGTCGCATCTGGCACCACATGCGCTATGATCGGCATGATGAAATCGCCGACGAACGCCTGCACGAGCGTGCCCAGGTAGACGCCTAGGATGAAGGCAACGGCGAGTCCCACGATCTTGTACTTTGTCACGAAGGCGAGAAACTCCTCCTTGACACCGACGGGTTCGGCAACAGGCGGTGCCGGCTTGGGTGTAAGGAGTTCCATGATCTGTTTTAGTTCCTCAAGCATTTCATGTTCATGCATAAGATTACCAAGAAATATGGACTGTATGTAAAGATAAATCTATTTGAAAAAAATGGAAAAAAAGAAAGGAAGAGATTTACTTCTTGACCTTCTTCATGAAGTTGTCTAGCATCTCCGGACTTCTGTCCTTGAGGCCAAATCCCACGATGATCGCTATCGCCGCACCGATGCCGATTCCAACGCCCCATGCCACTGGTTCGATGAAGACGTAGATGATCTCAAGGTCGATCTTGAGCTGCGTGAGCGCGAGGACCACGATGACGAAGTAAAAAAACATTCGAAGCAGCGTCATGACGGGACCCATCATCTGTACATCTGAGCTGGAGCCGAACTTCTCCATGAAGTCTATGAAGAAGTCGACGAGCACGAATCCTCCAACGAGCACTATGAGGAATG
>DSAJ01000143.1 GCA_011372835.1 Methanomicrobia archaeon
ATATAATACCATATGTGTTATATATTATAATTTTGTCTTTGAAACACAACTAATCCTCATCATTTCCGAGTATTAGCTTGCATCAAACGCCGAGGTAGAGGAAAGAGTATTGTGGATTTGAGCGTGTTATTATCTAAAAAAAGATATAATATCCCTCGAGAAAACCACGTATGCTTAGTGTTTTGTAAGGTTTTTTTGTACGGCGTTTTAACGTTCGCCATCCCTGTAACGCACGAAGTAGGCATGGACATACCCCGCACCGAGCACGATAAGGAACACAGGCACGTATAGCAGGTCGAGAACACCGACCACATCATGGATGATCTCGATTTCAATGTCAACAATTATGCGCTCGAGGAGGCTCACGATTATCCATAGTGTAATGACACCGAACACCGCATTGGTAAGTGGACGTACCCAAAAGTCAACATCTTCGTTGTATTTGAGAAAGTAGTCCGTATAATTTGAGAGAAGGAAAACAACGAAGAAGAGACGCACGTTATCAAACAGGAACTGCCCCACCGTTGTAATGACGTCGTGTTCCACGTGCACAGTATGCCATTCCATGCCCCCTATCTGGATCAAGACATAAGCAACGATGACAAGAGCTAGTATGCTTATGCATGAAACGATGAGCGGCCCCAGTACCCCAAGAGGGGCGAATAACGATGTGTCACGATTCCTTGAAGCCATGCGCTGTTCCCCTTTTCTACTGATACGAATATGGAAATGTTATGTCCATCGTTTTATAATGGTATCCATCACACCGTGCCCCGGGAGCGATCCCGGGATCTCTTGTTCCCATATATGTACCATAGCCGTATAAACGTGGGCAGCACGAATACGGACGCCAGGAAGGCAAACGTAATGCTCAGTGCAGTGACTTGTCCGAACTGCGAAAGCGGTGGTATGATCGAAAGCGACAAAAGCCCAAACCCCATGACTGTCGTGAGCGCAGAACCGAACAATGCGCTACCAGTGTGATTCATCGTCACGCATAGCGCACAGTCGACATCGTCAAGATACGCGATATCCTCGAGGAATCGTTGCGATACGTGGATACTGTAATCAATGCCGAGCCCTACGGTGATGGCAGCTATGGTCACTGTGACAACGTTCAGTGGTATTCCCAGCAGGTGCATGCTCCCTGCCGTCCATATGATGACGAACACGAGTGTAAGGAGCGTAACGGTTCCGAGCAGGTAGCTACGTTTTAAGTAGATGTAAAGTGCGCTGAGTATGAAAAAGGAAAGGACGAACGTGATGAGAAGTGACTTGATCTGACTCGAGTTTATCGATCTCAACACCTCATACTGTACGGGCGGTCCTCCTGTTACGACCACGCGATCCAACGCATCCGAATCTATCGTGTCCGCCGCGTGCTGCATGTCTCGTGTGCCCTCCTCGGCCAGCACTCCATCCCTGCTGTTTACCGGGATGCGCAGTACGGCAGCATCATAGGCGTCGCCCGACCCATGCACGACGCGTACAGCCGCGTCGGGTTCCATGGCAAAGAGCATGTCGTATAGGTCATTCATATCCGAAGTACCTACGTTATCATCGATGAGGCCGTCACCATCGGTATCGTAGGTGGAGTACCATGCTGACGAGAACTCCGGGTGATACCTGAACGAATACGGTGTGATCATAGATGTTATGAGCGCGTGAGGAGACTCCACGGCCTCTGAGAGCACGGCGTAGTCACTCTCAAGCGCTTTTTTTTCAGCCAGGGCCATTTGATTGTATATGGTCGGATGTGTTATGCCTCCCTCAACGAGGATATAGGCTGTCTCCCTGCTGAAATTGAATTCATCAAAGAGTATATTTGTCGTCTCTGTCACCTCTAGATCCTCGGGGAGAAAGTCGCGAAAGTCGAATCGCGCCTCAAGCTGTGCACCCTCATATGCACCGATAGTTGTCACGAACAAGAGTGCGAGGAGGACATACGCTGGTTTTTTGGAAAGGAGGGCACCAAGACCAACCGCCCTATTGAGCGTACAGACGCCTGAAGCGCATACCATTTCCTTCCCCTTGGGAAGCCGCTTTTGCATGGCCCATCCCCATCCCCCGTCTGGATCGCGTTTTTCGGGAACGACCTGTTTCCCAGCGCGTTCCTTCCTGAGATCAAGCAGTGTCTTGACGGCGGGGAAGAACGTGAGCATCACGATAAACGAGCTGATGATGCCTACGGCACAGAGGATACCAAACTGCTGGATCGACTCCACGTTTGAGCTGGTATTGCTCAGGAATCCGACTAGGGTCGTTACGGTGGTAAGCAAGATGGCAACGCCTACCGTCGCTCCCGAAAGCATTATCGATGTGCGTACGTCCTCGCCCTTGCGAAGCTCTTCACGATAGCGCATGTTGTAATGAATGCCATAATCGATGCCAAGTCCGATGATGAGTACGGGCACTGTAGTGATCGCGGGATTGAAGTTGTACCCCATGAGCGAGCCAAATCCAAATACCCAGATGATGGCGAACACGAGTGCGATAAGATTGATGAACGTGTCAGTAACGCTTCGATATACGAATGCAAGGATGATGATGACGAGTGCGAAGGCGATCGACATGATCATGGCGATGTTTTGACCTGAGGCGTCTTCGATGGCCTTGTTGACGAGTTGGTCGCCTAGAGGCCTGATGTCAAGCCCTTCATGCTGCCCCTCAACATCTTTGCCAATTTGCTCAAGCGTTTGCTCGTATGAGAGATAGGTGTCGGCATCATGCCCCTCTTCGAAGAGGACGCTTATGATGGACTTGCTTGCGCTTCCGTTTGAGGGGTCAAAATCTGTTGATAGTAAAAATCCCAGGACGTCGGCGAACGGAGATGTCTCGAGATAGCCGCCTAGGTATGAAGGATCGTAGCGTTTGAATGATACTTCGAATGGGGCTTCTTGCCACGGCAGTTCAATCTCAATGGTGCCGCCAGCTATTATCGTTTCCATCTGATCGATATCAAGCGATAACATGGCGTTGATCAACGCGCCCTGCAGTGCTTGCATGTCTTGACCTTGTTGGCCAGGGGGCGCCCCGGGGGGTCCCATCTCCGGTGCTGTCTGCAGGGCGGCAGAGAGGAATATGCCCTGAGCAATGAGATTTGCTGGAGACGAGATGCCCAATTGATTCTGGGGGGATCGTTCCAGTATAGTTGAGACGTCTGATGCGACGACACCCCGTTCAATCTCCAGTTGAGCCAAGAGATTGTCAGCAGAGATGGAATTGCCATCTGACATAAACAGGAAGGCAAATGATTCCGATTGCCCCCCAAACGTGGTGGTCACATAATCATTTGCCAGAGCCACCTCTGAGTCGGGTCTAAAGTCTTCCTCGCTGGACTCGAAGGACACTCCCGCTGCGAAATATCCAAAAAACGAGGTTGTGAGCAATATGGCTATTATTGCCAGTTTAGGCGTTCGTGCAACAAGCTTGTTATATCTGCCTATGAAGTTCACATCGATCCTTTTAGTGTATTATATAATCA
>DSAJ01000102.1 GCA_011372835.1 Methanomicrobia archaeon
GATGAGTGAGTATCTAGATACAGCGGACATCGCTTAAAAAATGTTTTGTAGACAAGGGGCCGTTCGACCCAGCGTCACACGGCATGGGTGCCGCAATATCGCTTTCTTCATAAACTGGTATCTTTTGGATCGATGACGCTTTTTTCCAAAAATGCACAATATATTAATACTACCGCCACAAAGGATTCTTAATGACCCAAGACCCTGCATTTGTGACATATCGTGTAGATCCCGAGGAGCTTCCCGATGATGTCACCATATACGGCAACGGCCATGTTGGTGGCAAGGCAAAAGGGATAATATTCTCAATGAAAGCTTACCAGGAGGCCACGATAAAAGGATCGTATGCATCATATGTACATTTCCCACGTTCATACATTATCACTTCGGAGTTCTACGATTCGTTCATCGACATGAACTACCTTAGCGATATCGTCAATGACAAATGCAGGAGGATCCTGAGCGTCAAGGAGATGAAACAGAAGTTCCTTGAGGCGAACATACCGGATGACCTCGAGACAGTGCTCTATGACATTCTCGAGAAGGAGAATGGGCCGCTCATCATCCGGTCGTCTTCACTGCTCGAGGACAGTCTCAAGTACTCGTTCGCAGGCATCTACGAGTCCATATTCATACCTAACAGCGGGACGCTCGAATACCGTATCAAGTCGATCGAGGATGCCGTCAAAGGCGTGTACGCATCCACGTTCAACGAGAATGCCAAGGAATACAGGAAGAAACACAAGATCCCGTGGCAAAAGGAGAAGATGTGCATCGTCGTGCAAAACGTCGTGGGGCGCAAGCACAGCGACGATCTCTACTTTCCCCTCATTGCTGGCGTCGCGTTCTCGAAAAACTACTATCCGTGGAGCAAACGCGTCAAGATGGAGGACGGCATCGGCAGGCTCGTCGCCGGCCTTGGCACCCGTGCCGTCGGACGCAACTACGCCCGCGTCTTCTCACTTTCAAACCCCAAGCTTCGTCCCGAAGGTTCGATCGTCAATGAGATTGTCCGGTACTCCCAGACCAAGATAGACGTGCTCGACCTTGCGACGGGCGAATTCCAGACACTCGACCTGGATGAGGTAAAAAAGAGTGCAAAGAATCTCTACATCACCAGTTCGACCCTCAAAGAAAATCAATACTTCGTGCCGACACAACCGCACATAGGCACTGACGAGAAGATCGTACCGACGTTCGAACGGATCCTTTCCACGAGCAAGTACTACCCGTTCATCCCTGTCATCGACGAGATACTCTCAAGCCTTGAACGCCTCTTTGGCATTGCGATCGACATCGAGTTCGCCATGGACTTCGATGACAATCTCAACGGCACGTTCTATCTCGTCCAGGCCAGGCCCCTTGGCAGCCGCCCCGAGTACCGCAAGGTGAGGATACCGCGACTGCCAAAAGAAGACATCATCATCAGGAGCAAGAACGTGCTTGGCAACGGATTCCGTTACAACATCCCACACATCGTTTATGTTCCCCCGGAGAACTTCAACGCACAGACGTCGTATGCCATAGCTCGCGAGATAGGCAAGGTCAACGAGATCCTCCAGAACGAACGATACATACTGGTCGGCCCGGGACGCTGGGGAACATCCACTCCAGAACTGGGTGTTCCAGTAACGTACAGCGAGATATCGAACGCTACGGTCATCGTAGAGGTGTCAACATGCGGCACCGACCCCGAACTGTCGTTTGGCACTCACTTCTTCGGCGACCTCATGTCGCTCAAGACGCTCTACATCCCTGTTTTCATGGAAAAGGGAGGAAAGCTCAACCGGGAGTTTTTTGATGAACAACCCAACAGGTTCAATTCTGACCTCATTAAGCTGATAACATATCCTAAGGGATTCAAAGTATATGTCGATGGGGAGAAGAACACCGGGATAGTGTGCATGCAGAAAAAACGGGAAGCAAACAACTCAAAAGAGGAAACATGAACACGAAGTGGGCCCGCCGAGATTTGAACTCGAGACCTCCCGGTTATCAGCCGGACGCTCTAACCAAGCTAAGCCACGGGCCCCTGCGTGGAAAAAGACTTTCCCTACGTCTTTTTAAAATTTTCTGTTTGGGAGGAACTGTCAACCCTGCTTGTGCATAGAACACTTCACAGTCTCTATCGCCGGTGAACCGCTTGGGATTAGCGCCAGTGGACGCCATTGATAGATGCTACTGACGCTATTCTCAAAGCCCGATTCTACAAAAGCCTTATAAACACCCTTATTTTGATGTAGGGTATCGTGGTTAGAATGGTAGAGCTCACATTTCTTGGAAGCGGCGGTGGCCGTTTCATGACCATTACACAAAAAAGAGGCACGGGCGGATTCATTCTCAAGGATGATGTGAAGATGCACGTGGATCCGGGACCTGGCGCACTCCTCAAGTCATGGGAACAGGATGAGGACCCGCGGGAGCTAGATGCCATACTGCTCTCTCATTGTCACATAGACCATACGAACGACAGCAGCATCCTCATCGAGGCCATGACGAACGGAGCGACGCAGAGAAGGGGCGTGTTGATCGGTTCAGAGAGCGCTATCAGTGGTACCGACGGCGGCTCGACACCATTCAACTTCAATGAACGGTTCGTCGAACGCGTAGAGACGCTTTCCGCAGGTGATGAGACAACAGTCGGGAACGTCAGCATACGCGCTACGCCAACGATCCACTCTGACCCAACGACGATAGGATTCAAATTCACCACGTCGCAAGGGATAGTGTCGTACTCATCGGACACGCAGTTCTTCCCCGATCTCGTGAAATGGCACAGCGATGCACGCGTGCTCATCATGTGTGTCACGCGGCCGGCAAAACATCGCATCCCGTATCATCTTACGACTACTGATGCCGTCAAGGTCGCGCTCGAGGTCAAGCCGGAGGTGCTCGTACTCACACATATCGGGATGAAGTTCCATCTTCAGGGTGTCGAGGAGGAACGAGACGCCATAGAAGAACGTACGGGAATACGTACCATTGTAGCAGATGAAGGCAAAAAACTAATAATCGACGGTGACGCTATCACCACAAGCTTGTAGAACGTGATCGCCATGATGCCAAAAACGTATGACCTCAAATCAGTGGAAAAGAAGTGGCAGGACAAATGGGAAAACGATAAGACCTTTCGATTCGACAACACGTCCGACCGTCCGATCTTCTCGATAGACAATCCTCCCCGTTACGCATCAGGAGGGCTTCACATCGGACATGCGACCCATTACACGCATATCGACATGATAGGCCGGTACAGGCGGCTCATGGGATACAACGTGTTTTTGCCACTGTGCTTTGACGTCAACGGCATGCCGATCGAGGTCAACGTTGAGAAGAAGTACAAGGTCTCGCCGCAAAACATACCCCGTTCGGAGTTCAACGCGCTGTGCAGCGAGTTCGCGAACAAGAACATCGCAACGATGATAACCCAGTTCAAGGAGCTGGGGTGCTCGTTCGACCCTTCGATATACTACC
>DSAJ01000052.1 GCA_011372835.1 Methanomicrobia archaeon
ACTTCATAGAGGACAAGACGAGGGAGTACGGCGGGGCGCCCGCTTTCCCGGTCAACATATCGGTCAACAACATCTCTGCCCACGATACGCCCACGCTCGACGACCAGCGTACCTTCACGAAAGGGGATTATGTGAAAATCGATATGGGCGCGCACGTGGAGGGATACATCGCGGACACAGCGTACACGGTCCGTGTCGATAGCCCTGACGACGACCTCGTCAAGGCGAGCAGGGATGCACTTAACGCGGCACTCGAGGTCGTGCGACCCGGCATCCAGACCAACGAGATCGGTGCTGTCATCGATGAGACAATACGCTCGTATGGGCTTGTTCCAATCGAGAACCTCACCGGCCACGGGCTTGAGCAGTATGTGGCCCATAGCGCCCCCTCGATTCCGAACCTCGACGTTGGTGCAGGGGTCAAGCTCAAGGAGGGGGATGTGATCGCCATCGAACCGTTTGCCACCGACGGGGCAGGCAGCGTCATGGACGACGAAACGTACCTCATATTCAAGTACATCTCGGACAGGCCGGTGCGACTTCAACTAGCACGAAAGATGCTCGCCACCATCAAGAACAATTACAATACGCTACCCTTTGCGCAGCGATGGCTTTCCAAGATATATTCCAAGCGCAAGGCGGAGTTTGCGCTGAAGTATCTCGTACGGTCCTCATCGGTATATGCGTTTAGCGTGCTTAAGGAATCAGATGGTGGAAACGTCACCCAGGCAGAGCATTCGCTCATCGTGCGCGAGGATGGGCCCGAGATCTATACCTAGCAGCCCTGTGCGCCTCCCCTGCGCGGATACCAGGGTCCTATAGGCTAAGCTTTATAAATGGACGAAAGGAAAGATTCGGATGGTGATTGTGTGCAGAATTTACCCCAAAACGTACAACAAGAGATAACGCAGTTCCAACAGCTGGAACAGCAGTATCAGATGATCGCTTCTCAGTTACAGTCTGTTGACGCGGAGCTCAAGGACATCGACTCCACCCTCGAAGAGCTTGGCAAGCTCACAAACGAGGACGTATACAAGAGTGCGGGTTCCGTGCTTTTCAAGAGCGACAAGGAGACAGTGGAGAAGGAACTCTCAGAGCGAAAGGAGACCCTCTCGTTGAGAAAGACGACGCTCGAGCGTCAGGAAACCCGATTGAGGACAAAGCTCCAGGAATCCCAGAAGAAGATACAGGAGATGCTTGGAACATCTGGCTCATCGGCTGGCGCACAAGGAAGTTAAATGAGCTCATGTGAATCCATGCGGCTCTTTCTCGAAAAGAGCCGACATCTCTTGATTTTATGTCATAGCAACGCTGACCCGGACGCCCTAGGCTGCGCCCTATCGATCAAGCGGCATTATTCAAAAAAGGATGTCTCCATACGTTGTGACGGCATCTCACGTTCGGCATCGCTCTTGCTCCAGGAGCTTGACGAGTCGCTTGGTGTTCTTTCCGTCGCACCTGACGCGATCCTCGTACTCGACACGTCGTCACCCGCCCTCCTCGAGGGATGCAAGGATCTCCTTGCCGGGACGGACAATCTCGCCGTCATCGACCATCACGCGACGACGGCCTTCGATGCTTCCGTGACGTATCGCCGATGTGCCACCTCGAACGCCGAACTCGTCTGGGAGGTGCTTGGCAAGCCTCGCGATCCCGTTATCAGGACGGCGCTCATCGCCGGCATCGTGACCGACACGGGCCACCTCCGCTATGCGACGCGTGATACCTTTGCCACACTTTCGGAGATGGTAGGCGACGATATCAACTTCCAGTACATCTACACGATGTTTCGCGAGGAGGTGTCGTATTCGCAAAGGATCGCCCTGTTCAAGGCACTACAGCGCATGCGCGTCGTTCGGGCGGGTTCATACATCGTGGTAAAGACCTCAATTGGGTCGTTCGAGTCGTTTATCGCCCGCAACATACTGAACCTTGGGGCTGACGTGGCCATCATCGTCAATGACAAGAAGGGTCAACGCATCGTTGGACGCGCAGGGACCAGGGCGATTGAACGAGGGGTCGACCTGTCAGCCATCATGCACGAGGTCGGACTCGAGTTCGACGGGGACGGCGGTGGACATCCGCCTGCGGCAGGCGCCAAGAACGTCTCAGACTTCAAGAGCGCCACAGATCGCGTGCTCGATACCGTTGTGACAATGCTAAGGGGAAAAAGGAAATGAAGGAATCTACTCTGGAGCTGTTAAGGAAACAGCGATATCAGCTGGTGGGCGACCATTCCGCCGTGAAACTGTGTCACTGGTTGAAGGAGAGCCTGATGCGCGACCGCGTCTGTTACAAGCAGAAGTTTTACGGCATCAAGTCGCATCGCTGTCTCCAGATGACGCCCGCTGTCAACTGGTGCACGCAAAAATGCCTCTTTTGCTGGAGGCCGGTACGATTCACAGAGGATGTACCGCCGGACGTCGATGCGCCCAAGTACATCGTCGAAGAGTCGATCGAGGCACAGCGTACGCTGCTGTCAGGGTACCAGGGCGTGCTCGATCGCGTCAACAAGAAGAAGCTCGAGGAGGCGCAAACCCCAAACAACGTGGCGATTTCGCTTTCAGGCGAACCCACATGTTATCCGCTTCTTCCCGAGCTGATAGAGGAGTACACGAAGGAGGGATTCACCACGTTCCTTGTTACCAATGGTACCAATCCGGACGTGCTCCGCGACATGGACCCTCTTCCCTGGAACCTCTACGTGACGCTTCCCGCCCCATCAAAGGACATCTATCAACGGTTATGCAATCCGACGATCCCTGACGGGTGGGAACGCATCAATGAGACGCTAGAGCTCTTCGAGTCCCTTGATACCAAGAAGGTCATGCGCCTAACCATGGTCAAGGGCATTAACATGGTCGACCCCGCACACTACGCACAACTCATCGAGAAGGCGAGCCCAACATACGTCGAGGTCAAGGCATATATGTTCGTGGGATTCTCGCGTGCACGCCTTACCATTGAGCACATGCCTCGTCATGAGGAGATACGCGAGTTCGCCGACAGCATCGCTGCAGAATCATCATATCGGGTCGTCGACGAGTCACCGGAGAGCAGGGTCGTGCTCATGAGCAGGTGATACGGTTGTCTGAACGTGTGTATGTGGCGGGGTTGTGCATTGCGATGATGCTTCTCCTCGCACCCTGTGCCATATTTGCGCAGGATGCCAACGATTACGAGTTCACCTCAGACACCGAGATAGTGACATCCAACGGCTGGACGCATGAACTTACGTATCTGGCCGACTACACCGTCTCGGGCATCGTCGTGGGCATCGCCTACTACGATGAGGAGACGACGGTATTTTCTCCAATGGACGTTGCCATCGCATGGGGAGACATGGCAAACCCCGAGGCGCTCGACTCCCTTACCGTGACGATGGGCGACCGTCGCCTGACGTATCAATGGCGCTCCATTGGCGACACGTTCTCGCAGGAATACGTAACATCCCACATATCAAATACACACGTC
>DSAJ01000199.1 GCA_011372835.1 Methanomicrobia archaeon
ATGCCCCACCACGACACCAGCGCCCACAACGACCTCTCCGCCTACGACCACGTCACCACCCACGACGACTGCAGCCCCCACAACAACCTCTCCGCCTACGACCACGTCACCACCCACGACGACTGCAGCCCCCACAACGACCTCTCCTCCTACGACCACCGCAGCTCCCACCACTACGGCCCCGCCTACCATTACCATATTTCCAACATTCACAGCGTTTCCCACATATACCCTTCCACCCGACTTTTACAAGTTCTTCTGGTTAGGAGAGTGGGAACGAGAGGGAGTAACGAAGATCACGGGGACGACCAAGGTGTGGATCGTCTATGATGAAGATAACAATCTCGAGGTGCACTACTTCGTGCGTTGCTTCCCCACATCGTGTTACATGGGTTACTTCCGAGCCTTCTACAGCGATGGCGACCTCGTTGGCATCATGAACTTCTCCGACCGACAGGAGCTCCTGACACTTGAACGGAACAGTGATGGCACGATCTCGTTCACACGACAGGGATTCTATACGTCTAACGGCGGCGAGGACTACGAACAGACTTCAACGCTCGAGAAGACGGCATCGCTGTCAAGCCTCCCAGAGGATCATTACATTGAATCATTCACTGGCATGTGGATCGACTTTGACAATACCAACTTCCTGAGCTCAGTCAACATAACAAAGATAGACCCCAAGACGCTCGAGGCGCGCGTCTATGAGCACTGTACACCAGACAACTGTTATTGGGGTATAGACCAGTCAAGCTTCTATCCAGGCGGCGCATCATTTGACCTGACCAACCTCAATGGCGATGAGCTCTCACTTGACATCTCCCTGACGGAAACAGGCAGATTGCATGTCGAGTGGAACCTTGCGTATGAGGGTGGAGGAGTTGCCGCAGGCACACAGACGCTGGTAAAGATCATCTATCTTTGATCTTTCATTCCTTTTTCTTTTTTTCCCTTCTCCGCTTGTCACACAGGAGCGTCCCGTCGATACCTACGTTCTCAGCAGCATTCTCCTTGATCAAGACGGTGATGGAAGGTATGCCGTACTCTTCTGACACCACCCTCGTGAGCCGTTCAACTAATCTTCGCTTCGTCTCTATGCCAATGGGTGGGCCTTCTACAATAATCGTTGGCACTCGTAACACCACTCATCCTTCAACAAACACCTTTTTGTACGTTACCCAAAATAAGCATGGCGTCGGCACATGGTGCCCGTTTTTTCACGATGTGAACCGAAGCGTGGGCAGCGTGGTATTGATTGCTTCCTCAAGAGAAGAGGGCGATTCTGCGAGATAGAGGAATTGATAGAGGTAGTCGCCGCTGGCAATGATAAACAGTGCCGACGCGTACGTAGAGGTCTCGTCCTGGTAGCTCATGTCGAGTCGTTCGAACGTTACCCCCCCATATGTAGCTTCGGATGTATCTCGCACGTTGTATGATTCGTTATCGTTGAAGTTGTCCTTGACCTTTTGCATCTGTTCGGATACGTCCTTGTCTCCCACGAAGCTCTCCCGTATGCCGAGGGCCGGCATGCCATTGGTGCCGTAAAACATCTTTTCATCGACAGATTCGTCCCAGTGGGAAGGATAGGATATCTCGTATCCCCTGTCCTCATAGATAAAGGTCTTGAGGCCGTCGTTTGTCACGACCTTGCCTCCTCCGGTGATGCATCCCATCACCATCACTCACACATAAGCGCGAGATATCGTTTCACGCTCTTACCTCGTTCATGTACTTTTTAAACATTGTCAACCTATGGGCCCGGGCATAGGGGGAGACATGGAACTTCAAGCCCTCATCAACTGACAAAATAGTATTGTTTTTTCCCAAATGTTATACGTATACCGTTTCATATTCCATTTATGCATCTCCTTCATAGTTCATTACGTCAACATGTATCGAATACGAATGATGGCTCTGCGAGGTGGCCGATTTGTATAAAGGCTGGTCATATTTGGGAACGCATTCCTTGATGTATATGAGGGGCGAGGGTGTTATGTGTAAAGCCCATCCTTCGGGACAGGGTATTTATATCCACACATGAGAATGAGTTCAATAGAAACGCATTGTATGGTGGTAACATGCCCTCTTTTAAGAAACAAGTAGAAGAATGTACCGAATGTGGGGAATGCAATCTTATATGCCCCGTTTGCGCAGTTGACGACAGGGCGATATTCGACCCCGAACACAAGATCAAGCTCCTGGCCAAGATCGAGGGAAATGGACAGCTCAGTCAGGAGGAGATCGACTCGATCTATCTGTGCACACGCTGTGGTGCGTGCAACGACGTATGCCCCGTGGATATTGATATATCCGGTATCGTACAGTACGAACGCTCACTGCTGGCTAATCAGGGCCGAGAACCAGAGAAGACGAAACACATCACGAACAACATATTGACCAAGTACAATCCCAAGGGACTCGACAATGAGGATCGTGCATCGATGTGGGTCACTGATGATCTGCGCTTTTCAGATGACGATTCACTAGGTTACATGGCCGGATGTTGGGTGGTCTTCAAGAATGCCCACATCGCGCAGGATACTGTGCGGCTCCTCAACGAGTGTGGCGTCACCCCGCGCCTGATACCCGATGAGCGCTGTTGTGGGCTTTTCGTTATTGACAATGGTCACCTCGACGAGGCGCGCGAATATGCCAAATCATATACTGACTATCTTGAGTCACTTGGCATCAAGCGATTGCTCGTTTCATGTCCAGCATGCTACAACGTCCTAGCGAATCTTTACCCAGACCTTTACAGGGAACCTGACTACGAGGTCGTCCATGCGGTCGAGTACTTCAAGGAGCTCTACGATGCGGGAAAACTCGCATTCAACGGGGCGAGTGGCAAAGTGATGATCAAGGATGCCTGCCCCATGAAGGAGCACTTTGATATGGCGCGTGAACTGCTCGATGCAGCCGGTTACGAGGTCTTCGATCCGTTCGATAAGAAGGTGTTTTGCTGCGGAGCCCCCGCAGGAGTGAAGCCGAACTACCCGGAGATCTCAAATGCCATAGGCAAGTATTCCCTCGACAAGAGGGGCGATGCCACAAGTGTCGTGACATACTGTCCCTTCTGCATGCATCACTTCGATGGGGTACGGGAGGCATACGGCATCGAGACCCCCATCGAGGATATCGCCTCACTTCTATGGCGCTCAACGAAAAAGTAGGCACACTATTCAATGACCCCCTCTTTGTAGGGGGCCTCTCTTGATTTTGCACGGCTCTCCTGAATGATGATGCCGGTTGCAACGATGATGAGTGCACCCCCTATGATGGTG
Organism: Methanomicrobia archaeon; assembly: GCA_011372835.1. Lineage (GTDB taxonomy): Archaea > Methanobacteriota_B > Thermococci > Methanofastidiosales > NM3 > NM3. The sequence continues at coordinate 3,285 of DSAJ01000199.1, forward strand.
CCCGGATTGACCTTCTCAGCAAGTATGAGGTAAGCCCAGATGCCACTGAGCACGCCCTCCGTGAGGACGATGACCGATGCCTTGGCAGCCTCCAGGTGACGCAGCGCGATGTTGTAGAGGATGAACGAGAGTGCGGTGCAGAAGCTGCCTATGATAAAAAGCATGACCAATGAAT
>DSAJ01000081.1 GCA_011372835.1 Methanomicrobia archaeon
CTTCTCAAGTGCGCCTAGCACGTTCTTTCTCGTCGACTTTGATTTGATGTTCGTCGCTGTCCCTTGTTCGTCGCGCAGCTGCTGCGCGACCTTTGATATCTCGTAACCTGCGGGAACGTAGACCGAGACGAGCTCGGTATTTCGTCCCTTGATATTTTTGAGGGCATCCAACTGCTTCTTGAAGTTATGCCTCGTCTTGCTATCCATTGTTACACCTTAACCCCTTAGAATACATGGTCATTTTTAAAGATATGGCTCGCCTGACCTCTATATATCGACGATGACCTGGATACGCCACTGCCCATTCGTCCTAGTGACCTCCATCATGTGGTACGTGATGGCCTTGACGTCGTAGTTGGGTTCGGCCTGGCATTCGTCAAGCGTAGCTCCCTCGAGGCGCGCATGAAGGTCGTATCCCTCGTCGCGTCTGGCGATCGTGACGTCGACGTCGCTTGCGAGGAAGTCATCGACCTCGTAGAGTATGAGTAGCTGCTCGAGGAAGTCGTATGCGAGCGCTAGCAGGTCCTCGGCGTAGACATCAAGCGAGCATGACGATGTCCTTCCTTTGCGTCGAGGAGTGGCGAGGAGCATGCACAAGGCACGCCCAGCATTGCAGTACGCCTCCTCGAGGTCGCTGCCCCATACGCGAAATCCTATGTCTGCGGGATGGTCGACAAACTCGATCTTCATGATGATACTTCGTCGTTGACAAAAGATTAAAAAGCTTTGGAGGCGCGTTTGAGGTGTGGTCCCATGAACAAACGTGTGCGCTCCATTTTTGATCGTTTGGATGATGAACTCGACATGGTCGTCATCAGCAATTATACCGATCCCTTCATAGACGATACGTTCTTTTACGTCACCGGGTTCGAGACGGGTCTGTTCGAAGGGTGTGTCGCCTTCCTCTACCCCGATGGCGACTGCGAGGTGCTGGTCTCGCGTCTCGAGGAAACGAGCGCGCGCAAGGGGTCTGTTGACGTTACCGTCTTTTCCACCAGGGACGAGTTCGAGTCGATGGTGAGTGAACGCCTAAAGAGCGCATCTAAGATCGGCATCAACGCCAAGGCACTCGTCCAGGAACAGTACCGCCGACTTGAGCGCACCAGCCCCGGCGCCACATTTGTCGACTGCTCTGAGGCTATCCTCTCGGCGCGAGCTATCAAGGACAAGGACGAGATCGACCGCATTAGACGCGCCTGTTCGATCGCATCGGACGTTGCGCGAAGCATCCCGTCGTTTCTGCACAAGGGCGTCAGGGAGTACGAGGTGGCAGCCGAGATCGAGTATTCCATGAAAAGGGCCGGCGCCGACGGTCCCTCGTTTGCGACCATATCCTCGTTTGGCAAGAACGCTGCGGAGCCCCATTATACCGCAGGAGGCGACATGCTCGCGCCCGACATGTTCGCGCTCTTCGACTTCGGCGCGCGCTACAAGCGCTATGTCTCTGACATCACACGCACCTTCTTCTTCGGCAGGCCGTCGGAAGAGGACAAGGCGCTCTACGAGACGGTGCGCGAAGCGCAGCAGATAGGATTTGACGCCATCGAGGTGGGACGGCCGCTGAGCATTCCGCACAAGGAGGTCGACGCATTCTTTGACACAACGCCGTTCAAGGGCAGATTCATCCACATTCTCGGACACGGGATCGGGCTTTCCGTCCACGAGCCGCTGCGCGTCGCTCCCCTTGAGACGCGGGTCATGGAGCCGGGCATGGTGATCACCATCGAACCGGGCCTCTACCTCCCTGGGAAGGGCGGCGTTCGCATCGAGGACGATGTGCTCATCAAGAAGGACGGCATCGAGGTTCTTACCTCTGCCCCACGCGACTTCATCGAGCTCTAGTCCTGCGGGCGCGACACGGGCGTTTCCAGCACGGTGCGAATGGAACGCGCTATCGCGGGACCAACGCCCTGCACCTGCCGAAGCTCTTCCTCTGAGGCCGTAAGCACGCGCTCAACAGTGTCGAAGTGTTCGAGGAGGCGGCGCGCAAGCGTCGATGAGACCGAGGGAAGCCCCTCGAGAACATATATCTGTGAGTCGCGAAGTGAACGCGTCCGCTTGTTCTGGCGCATCGGCGGCGACGTTCTCGTTTCCTTGTGCTCTCGTCTGACAAGGTCAACGAGGTATGATGCCGAGTCTCGTTCGTCACGCGTCATCACCAGTGCGACCCTGAAGTCGACCATGACCGATATGAGTGCCGAGCGTATCGCAGAGGCATGGGCCTGGTGTTTCGAGAAGAGGTCGGGGCCCTCGAGGAGGAGCACGGGCACCTCGTAGTGGGTAGCGAGCGAACGTATCTGCTCGAAGAGCTTGTTGGAAAAGAGCGAGCGGAGGAAGTCCTCGGTCGACTTGCGTTCAACGCCTATCCTGTCGGAGACGATGTAGTCCGCAACGTCGAGCTGCACGATCTTGAGGGTGAGCCGAGACGAGAGCAATTTCAGGAGCGCTGGATTCTCTCTCGTGTCGCAGACGAGCTCGTAATCGCCCGTTGCAAGATAGGTGTCGAGCTGTTGCTGCGAGCGCTCCTCCCTGGCTGGCACGGTCCGTCCGTCGCCCAGCTGCGTCAGGGCCTTGTGCATCTTGCTTTCCTTTTTCATGGCAACGTTGAAGTAGGCCTCGTCCATCGTGTCCTTCATCGTTAGCACGACGACGCGCCCCGTGCTGCGCCGTCCCGTTCTTCCACGGCGCTGTATCGTGCGGATCTCGGACGGTATCGGCTCGAAGAAGACGACAAGGTCGACGTTGGGTATGTCGAGGCCCTCCTCTGCGACCGATGTCGCGACGAGCACATTGTAGGAGCCCTCGCGAAACGCATCGAGCACCTCTTTTTGGCGCTTCTGGCTCAGCCCCTCGTCGGCCTCCTTGGACGCCTGTCCCACGAATCGCACGGGAACGACACCTTCCATACCCCCGAGCTCCTCGACGATCTGCTGGGCCGTCTCACGAAACTGCGTGAACACGATCGCCTTCTGGCCATGTTCGAGCCTTGAGAGGATCTTCTTGAGCGCACCGATCTTTGGATGCTCGTCGTCAAACTCCCGCGCTCGCTCGATGGCGCGGGTGATGCGTACGTCCGACATCAGCTCGCGCGATGCCTTTGATTTCTGTTTGCCGACCTTCTCGAAGTAGCTCAGCATTGCACGAGGCCCCTGCGTCTCCAACAGCTCGAGCGCATGGGAGACCTTGATGGCGGCGGCGTGTGCCTTGAGCCCAGTGTAGACCTCCCCTCCGCCCGCGTTTCGTGCAAGCTTGCCCCTGAGCGTCTCGCCCATCTTGAGCAGGTCGCGCTTGTTGATATACTGGCGTGGCTTGGTCGTCAGCCTGAAGCGCAAAAGCATCGTGAGCTTTTGCTCATATACCGCTTTGAGATGTGAGCGCACCGATTCGAGCTCCGGCGGGAAGTCGAGCTTGACCCATTCGACCTCCGTCTCGTGGATGTAGGGC
>DSAJ01000044.1 GCA_011372835.1 Methanomicrobia archaeon
CTATTTTTAGGGATGACCTCGGGGGACCGATTCGCATGTGACCAAACAGGATGCCAAAACTTCGTGAGGGAGCAGCCGTGAGCATCATGTCAAATCGCCAAACCGCACTCATGTACTGCATTTGTTTTCTTTTTGTTTCCAGTGTGGCATCTGGCTGCATATCTGAAAGTGGTAACGAAACGGCTCCGCCGACCACCACCGGGCCCCCCACAACGACGCACACCCCCACAGAGCCGTCATACACCGTCCAGCTTGAAGATGAGTGGCGGCTCGATATCGGAGCCGAGCCCGCGTTTCAACCAATTCTCGTAGGTGAGCTCATCTGTGTCGCCACAGAAAAGCGCATCTTGCTAATCTCCCGCGAGGGCAACGTGTTGTGGGATGAGCCGCTGTCTGGCGAAGTGAGATATGCCCCCGTCACCTATGGAGACTCGATCTACCTCGTCTACGCTGATGGAAGTGTTGAGCATAGGGACGGATCCACCGGCGATACCATGTGGAAAAGGTCTGTAGATGCTCGCGAATCTGTGCCGGTGTGTGCGTATGGGAAAAATTTGTATGTCTCATCAGGTAAATACCTTCTATGCATGCATGCCGAATCGGGCGACATAGCATGGCGCATTGACCTTCCAGAGAGTGCGGTCTACTCATGCATCGTTCGCAGCGAAAACAAGCTGCTTGTTGACACATACGCCCACAACGTGACCGTGGTAGATGCGGAAACCGGCGCGATACTGGATGTGTGGGACGCACGCTGCGATATGGAAAACCTCTTCGTGCACGACGACTCTGTCTATGCAATGGGGGGATTCTGCCTTACCTGCCTTGACGCCGACACCGGTGGCGTGAGGTGGGAATACGAATTCATTGAGGAAGGGGGGTCGTGGACACCTGCCTTCGTCAGATACCCGTATGCCTTTGTTTCCACAATAGACGACATGGTCCTTTGTGCCGATATGGGGTCAGGAGACCTCGTATGGAGCGATGACGCCATGTACCGTGCGGGGCTGGCAGTCTCGGGCGACGTCCTCATTTCAGGCATTGCCTATATCCCTGGCCTACACAAGATAGATCCGGGAATGCAGGGCCCAAACTCCGTAACGCCCCCTGGGACGCCGGAGCGCAAGCTCGTGGCTTGGGATATTCACACGGGGCAGCGCGTGATGGAAATGTCTGCGGACCAGGGCCTCAAATGGCCCGTTGCCATCGGTGATCGATTCGTGTTCGTGACGGGAAGGAGCCTGAAGTGTTACGCACTGGGGCATGGTCGATAGTAGTTATGTGTATGCATTGAATAGAATGTTACAGCGACGTTATGGGCGATACTCAGAGTGAGAAATATGATTAACGAAGGTGCAACATCGAAATGAGACGTGTCATGTTTTTCTTGCCCTCATGGTGGTGATCGTGCCATTGTGCGGCTGCATCACAGGAAACGGTTACGAGGAATCAGTGCCTCCTTATACGTGACTGCAATCTGGATTGTATCTAAATACTGCAAGAAGCAGGACACTATTTTTATTATCATGTTCATTTTTTTTACACAATAGTTATTTTAAATCCAATTAATTCTTCATTATCGGTCGTTAGGTTTTCCGTATCACTCTTTGTGTGCAAGGGTCATTAGTGGCGAACGTATATATAAGACCTAGATTCTTACGAGGTAGCATGACGGCCTCCGATACCGAATTGATCGACCATATCACCGCAATTGCAAAGGACTTCATCGCAAGCGATGAGAACAAGCTCTGCCCCACCTGCGACGAGCCGGCGTGGCGGGAGCCGCTCATCGGCGTTTCCACAGGCGACGACCCGCTCCACGAGGAGATCAAGGCGCACATCGGCGATTATTACTGGTTGCCCATCGAGGCGTTCGAGACCGCAAACCCCGATACCGATGCCACCGCATCCGACCTCTCCGTCGTCTGCTGGGTGCTGCCACAGACCATGGCGACAAAACGTGAGCATCGGCGCAGCCATGGATTCCCCTCGCGACGGTGGATGCTGTCGCGCTACTACGGTGAGAAGATAAACGAGCGGCTGGCACGACACCTCGTCGAGGCGCTGCGCGACGAGGGATACGAGGTGCTCGCACCACATCGCATCAAGCAGTGGCAGCGATTCAACTACGTTCCGCTCGGCCCTTCCTCGCGATGGTCGGAGCGTCACGCCTGTTTCGTTTCGGGCCTTGGAACGTTTGGCCTCTCCCATGGCCTCATCACCCCCAAGGGCATCGCTCATCGGTGCGGCTCGATCATCATACGGGCGCGCATCCCTCCGACAGAGCGGCCGTATGACACGCACACGGCGTACTGCCCCTACCTCGTCAACGGCAAGTGCGGGGCGTGCATCAGGCGCTGCCCTGCCGGTGCCATATCCGATAAGGGCATCGACAAGGAGAAGTGCGGCGAGTTCCATAAGTGGCTGCATAATATGTCCCGCAAGATGTATGGCGTTGACGGCCACGGGTGTGGGCTGTGCCAGGCGGGTGTCCCGTGCGAGTCGGGCATCCCGCGCAAGCTCTTGAAGTAGGTCACTCCCGCTCGAAGTCGGGCACGCACGAGCACGCACGGCAGCGCAGGCATCCCGACGAGCACCGTTTCCAGGTCAAGGCGCCGTCACGCGCCGCCTGGGCTGCACGCCGCGAGAGTTCGATAAGGTGGTCTGGTGGCGGCGGACGCCACGTCTCGAGCCTCGTTCCCGGTATGGGGCGTAGCGCTACCACGAACGGATAGGCTCCGGCCTCGACCATCTCTTTCATGCGAGCCGTGGTCACCTCGACGTCCTCCCCCAGTCCTGCGAGGATGAAGCTTTCCACCTGATTGTCGCCAAGCTCCTCCCTGGCACGCCGCCAGGCCTTGAGGAACGCCGAGAATCCATACCGTGCCTTGACGGGCGCATGGCGCTTTAACACCTCGTCGTCCAGGCTCTCGATGTGGATGCCGATGGAGTCGACACCCCACTCCTTCATGTCATCGAAGTGTGAGAGGTCATGGAGCGGTTCTATCTGCGCCTGCACCGGCAGGCCGGTCTCGTCCTTAATGGCACGCGCTGCCGCCTTGAGCTTTGAAAGCCCCTTGTCTGACCCACGCTGGGTGCCCGAGGTGAGTGTGACGTGATTGACCGCATGCTCGTCGACGGCCGCCCGGGCCACTTCTGCGAGCTGTTGCGGCGTCTTTTCAGCTATCGTGTCGCCGAGGCGCAGCGAGAGCTCGATGCCGCAGAACGTGCACGCCTGGGACGTGTCGTAGTAGACGCACGTCTGGCAGACGGTTGATGCAAGGCAGCTCGCCCCGTGGAGGAGCGCCACCTGGCGCATGGGTGTGCCGTCCGAGGTGGTCTTGGCGTAGAACGCGGGCGTATGCGGCGAGGTGACGTGGACGAGCCTGCGCTCATCCTCCCAGATCGCATAGTCGTCCCCCTCGCGCTCGATGTGGAAG
>DSAJ01000127.1 GCA_011372835.1 Methanomicrobia archaeon
GCATGCCACAGGACGATGATGCGACCGTCTTCACGATGAACGGTGTCACGAAGCGATTTGGGCACACATACGCACTGCACGATGTGACCTTGTCGATCCCCGGCGGTGCCGTGGGCTTGCTTGGACCCAACGGCGCCGGCAAGAGCACGCTGATACGCATCGTCTTGTCGCTCATATCCCCTACGAACGGTTCGGTCACCCTCCTCGGGTCCCCGGATGCCCGGCCTATGCTCGACAAGGTGGGGTATATGCCCGAGCATGATTGTCTGCCCCTTGACATGACGGCGGTCGGATTCGTGGCGTACATGGGGCAGATGTCGGGCCTTGACGGCGATGTGGCTCTTGAGCGCACGCACGACATCCTCGACTACGTTGGATTAGGGGAGGAACGATACCGTCAGATAAAGGGATTCTCAACAGGCATGCGGCAAAAGGTCAAGTTCGCACAGGCGCTCGTCCACGAACCACGCATCGTCTTCTTCGACGAACCCACCAACGGCATGGACCCGAAGGGACGTAAGGAGATGCTTGACATGCTCAGGGATGTTATGTCAACAGGCAAGAGCATCATACTCAGTTCGCATCTGCTCCCCGACATCGAATACGTTTGCGACGATGTCGTCATCCTCCAGGACGGACGCATACTCATGCATGATTCCCTTGAGCGATTGCTCGATGCGAAACAGGTAAGCGTTCGCATCGTTGGCGACCAGGACCGTGTCATGTCGTTGCTCCGGGACAGGGGCCTCTCCGTAGAGGCTCAGGGGTCGATGCTTATCATCGAAGGGGGCATCGAGGCCAGGGATATCTTCGAGGCGGCCTACGAGGCCAATTCACACGTAAGCTATCTCTATCCGCACGCCAAACGGCTTGAGGACGTCTTCCTTCAGGCGGTGAGCCACCATGACTAAGTCACTGCTACGCTCTATAGGAACTACCGAGCGCACCCCCATGGGTCAGCGCATGCGCTTTTTCGTGTCAAGCGCCGCCATCTCCCACATCAAATCGAAATGGACGATAGCCATACTTGTCATATCATATGCCCTGATATTCGTGCCCAGGCTCTTCATGACCCTGTCGATGGCCACGCCGTTTGATGCGTCGTTCTATGCGACGTACTTCTCCGAGTCCGACCTCTTCATACTGCTACTCGTTGCCGTCGTGGGTTCGGGCGTCATCGCCAATGATATGAAAAATGGCTCGCTCGTGCTGCTCTTTACCACATCGTTTGGAAGGATGCGCTACGTTACCGGGCGCATTGCCACCGTGTTCCTGCTTACCGGCCTGCTCACCTTGCTGCCGCCGCTCATGCTCCTTATCGTGGCGCTCCTGGCAAGCGCTCCATCTCTATCGGCGTTCATGGATGGTGGATGGGTCATAGGGGGCGTCATCGGCTTTTCGCTCATGGTTACCGGATTCTATGTGCTTGTCGTCTCCGCCCTCTCGAGCGCATTCGCCGACCGAAGGTACGCGGGCGCGGCGCTCTTTTTTATCGTTCTCGTTTCAGATATCGTTCGATCTATCCTCTCCTCTATCACCTCATCCAATTATGTTCACCTCGTGTCAGTATTCGACAACATTACCATGGTGGCATCATACTTCTTCAGGTCCCCGCCCCCATTCCCAGTTGAGCAGGGATATAGCGCACTCGTGCTCCTTGGTGCCATGGCGGCAAGCGCGTACGTCCTCTACACGACACTCATCAAACGCGAGGTGGTCACATGATCGTTTCAGCACGAGATCTGTCTCGCTGGTATGGCGAGGTCGTAGGCCTCAACAAGTTCAGCGTCTCTGTCAACGAAGGCATCACGGGCCTCGTCGGTCCCAACGGGGCGGGCAAGACGACGTTCATTCGTCTGCTCACCGGGATGATACGTCCCAGTGCAGGCTCGCTTCTCGTTCTTGGCGAGGTGCCATTCGACAATCCTTCGCTCAAGGCACGCATTGGGTACTGCCCTGAACACGAGGCCATGTTCGAGAACCTTTCCTCGATCGGCTTCCTCTCATGGCAGGCGCGGATGAAGGGATATTCAGCATCAGAGGCCCGCTCTCGGGCCCACTCGTGTTTGAACACGGTGGGACTTCCCACCCTCGAGCGTCCCATCACGACGTATAGCAAAGGGATGAAACAGCGGGTCAAGATCGCCCAGGCCCTGCTTCACGACCCGGCGTTTCTCATCCTCGATGAACCTTTCTCCGGCGTTGACCCGGTCGCTCGCGTCGAGCTTTTCGACTTGCTCTCATCACTGTCGCGCGACGGTGTGCACATACTCCTCAGCAGCCATGTGCTCCACGAGGTGGAACGTCTCACGTCCTCGGTCGTCCTCATGAATCACGGAAAGCTCGTCTACCAGGGAGACATATTCCATGTACATCAATCGATCGAGGACCTGGTCACCTCCATTCGATTGTCGACATCGTCTCCCCGCGAACTGGCCTCGCTTCTCATTTCCGAGGGCATCATCGATGGCGCAGAGGTTACCGACACCGCCCTCATCGTCGATACGGACGCCCCTGGACAGCTTTATGAGCGGCTGCCGTCCATCGTGGTAAAGGATGGCATCGATATAACGACGGTCGAACCCATCGGCACCGACCTTGAAACGATATTTGAGAGGATGGTGCGCTGATGCGTCCGATGACCATGGCATTCCTTTCACTTGCGCGATTCACATCGTCACAGATCGTGAGGTCCAGGAAATGGGTGGTGCTCCTGACGCTGTGCGCCGCGCCCGTGGCGCTCCTCGCATACTGGTCGTACCGCCCCGATGCAACGCCGCCGTTCACGTTCTTCAGTACGTACACATATCTTGTCTATCTGCAGTTGATGCTCCCCTTCGTGACGCTCATATACGGCACCGCGCTCGTGAGCGAGGAGCTTCAGTCGCGTACCGTCACGTACCTGGTCTCTGGCTACTACACGCGCAAGCATTTCATCGTTGCACGGTATATGGGGTTCATACCCGTGACATGGCTGCTCATAGCCCTGCCCATCGTTGTCTCGTATGTCATTATCGGATCGATGTTCGGTGGGCTCGTGTCGAATCTTGACATGCTCGTGTCGTTTTTGGGGGTGTCATTATGCGGCGTGTTCGCCTATGGCGCCATCTTCTGCCTGCTCGGCACGCTCCTCTCGCATCCCCTGGTCATCTGCCTGCTCTTCGCCTTCCTCTGGGAGGGGGTGGTCTCGAATCTCCCTGGCAACATACCGTATGCGACGGTGTTCTATCACCTGCGCTCCCTCCTGTCGCATCTCGTAGAGAACGTCGAGTTCCTCTCCCAGGTATCGACATCTTCTGTTGGCGTCGCGCTGCTCATGATTGCAGGTGTCACGATCGGTGCCGTTTATCTGAGTGCGCATCTCTTTTCCAGAAAGGACATACTGTGACCATGTAATATGGTACATACAAAAAAATAGAAAGATTTATATATAATATAC
>DSAJ01000161.1 GCA_011372835.1 Methanomicrobia archaeon
GAGTAACAGTGCGGGGTGATGATCAAAATCAGTGCTGCTAAAAAAATGAGAATCCTTCAATGGTTGTCGAGCAAATATCATTGATTTCATCGAACATACCCCCCGTGCACTGTGTTATCGGTATAGCGTATCAATTAGTCCTGGTCCAAAAGAATGCCAATTTGCTCAATAGTGACACCTTTTATTTATATAGTTTATTCTAAAAAAATGCACGTTCATTCCGTTGAAAACGATGATATGCAGATTGTTCTACTATATGCGAATATGATTCATCCTCGATGCGCATTGTTCATGAACGATATGTCACATGTGCCCACAACGCATAATGCTCCCGAGGCGGCAGATAGGTAATACTAATACAAAAGTATATTCATACCTCAATTAAGTTTATAATGAAGTATGTTTATCTATAAGTAAAACTAACACTTTGGGATTCCCATGCGAATACTTATCGTCGATGATGACCCTGACTATCTCAAACTGTTCTCCCACTTCATGAGAAAGGAGATGAGGCCGCGCGAGATCGTATGCGCCCGGTCGGTCGACGAGGCAGAGCGCCACATCAGCAACGAGGCGATGGACGTCGTGGTATCCGACTACGATATGCCTGGCAAGAGCGGGTTCGACCTTCTCGACATCGCTCGAACGCAGGGAAACGTCGGCATGATATGCATGGTCACCGCACACAACGATCGCATGCTCGAGTGTGAGGCGCTCAGGAGGGGCGCGATGTTTTGTCTCGACAAGGGCATGGGAACACAGAACATAGCACGGTTCATAGCGAATGTCATGGAGGATGCAGACAAGCTCCCGGATGAACGCGGCGTCATTATCGTGACAATGGGGAAGATAGTACACGTAAATGAGCACATGCTTTCTGCAACGAAGTATCGGTACGAGGAACTCATAGGGAGCCACTGGGCGACGATCATTGACAGAGGGTGCATCTCGTTCGTGCGAAAACATCACGAACGTCTGAACCACAGGACGATCAAGAAAGTGTCCTGCACAGTACATGACCGCGAGGATGAAAAAGAAATCCAATGCACGATGTTGATAAAAAAACCGGCAGAACTGAACGACATCTCAAAACTGCACCGAGACCATGTACCGTACTATGCTCTCATCATGCAGGAATAGGTCAGCGCTGCGGCACCTTTCTGCAAATGCAGCATATGTCTTGCGACTCCATCCACATCTCCAGGGCATCGAGGATCTCATTGTAGATGTCTGACATTCGCGGAATCGATCGACATCCTCCTCATGAGAGCACATCTTGCGAATGTAGGGGAATATCTCCTCCCATGTCGGCATCTCGACCATCATGAAGTGTTCTTCATCTTCGCATGACATCACGACCATTTCACATGCTATGCATATATCCTTTGTCCCTGTGGATGCTAATCAATATAAAGGGAAATGATGAATCGATCACGATGACGGGCAAGGAAGACTGGAAACAATTCACACGTGGTACGTCGCCCTCCACCGTGCGCATAGACCCGCTCTTCTTCAAAGTGGTGAGAACGGGCTCGCATGTGCTAGACATCGGTTGCGGACATGGAAAAACGGCTCGCATGTTGGGCACGCATGGGTATGTCGTCACTGGCATCGATATAAACGACAAGGAGATAGCGTTCGCTCGTGAAGGGGACGACAATAGGAAAACTCATTATCTTGAAGCTGACGCCACGGCCCTTCCCTTCGATGATGAAACGTTTGACGCCTGTATCATGCAAGCATTTCTCACCACCCTCATCGACCCTGCTACGAGAAGGAAGGCGCTAGAGGAAGCGCATCGCGTAGCGGTGGATGGCGGCATGCTCTATCTTGGTGTGTTCGCATACACGCCAGATAATCCTGTTTACAAACAGCGCTATGACGCTCATCTTCCAGTCGCGAGTGAACGTGGCACGTTCATCGTCACCAGGGATGGACAAGAGGGGTCAGACCCACTCTATCGGGCGCACCACTATACGCGCACGGAGATCGAGACGCTCCTGGAAGGCCTCTTCGATATCGTTCACTTCAAAGAAACGGTGTTTCACAGCTACCATGGCAACTGGTGCAATGCGTTCGTAGTAATAGCGCGAAAGCTTGATTGAACGATGGCCGATTAGATGAAGTCAAGAAGCGTTAGAACGCGCTCCTTCGTCCTTCCCTCTTGCAGGGCCGGAAGCACCGAAGATGTGAGAAGCGAACGCAGTTGCCCGCCGTTGGCATACCGCACGCCCGACACGTCCTCGATGATGCGCACCGAGTACCCCGACCCCTCCAAGATGTCGACACCCAGTTCATCCATGACGTCGCCACGAATGGTGTTGAGCACAAAGTCCAGGGCAAGGCTCAGGATACGTATGTTTCTGACATCGAACATGTAGTCTTCGGTATACTCGAAAACGTATGCGGAAAAGACGTCGAGGTCTGTGATGTAGAACGTCTCAAAAAGGGACATTACCGTATCCAGGTCCTCAGAATAGATAGAGTACAGCCTATGGAAGTGATCTTGGTCCACGGAATCCTCCCCTGTATACCTATACTCATCATTCCTAAAAAAGCTATTCATCCAAAGGCATCAGCTCGCCGAAAAGATGTGTCACGACGTCCGTTGCAGCATTGAATCCGCCATCGAGGTAGACCGCCCCGATGATGGCCTCAAGCGTTTCGGCCAGGACATACGATTTTGTCTGCGCACGTAGCTTGCGTTCGCCGATGCCAAGGCGCAGATGGTCGCCGATGCCGATAGAACGTCCGATCTCTGCAAGGCCTTCCTCGCTTTCAAGCTCCATCTTGCGCGTCGTGACCCGTTCGCGCGTTTCGTATCCTGCATGGATTAACCTATCAACGAGGATCGTCTTGAGCACCGCGTCGCCAAGGGTGCGAAGGACCTCCTGGTCATTGACACGTTGCCCTTGCTGCGCCTTTTCGTTCGCATAGGCCTTTCTCGTCAGTGCACGTTCGAGCAGTCGGTCGTTGTTGAACGCGTAGTTGAGCGAACGCTCGAGCTCGTTGGGGGGGGGCATGTCCATGGTACCACTGCGTCAGCAATCAATAAAAAATGTTTGAAACGGGTACGGCGTCCCACGAACAACAAGATGAAAGACAAAACATGGAGAGAAGGTGGACCAGTGCCCCCATACATGGGCGTAGGGATGCACGTTCAGTACGTTCCAACCCTTCATTTAAGGCACTGGCCCTTGTAGCGGCTTCTCGATCCTTCCTTTCGGAGTTCACAAGTCCCGACACAGAGATCAGGGACGCCCATACGGTCGGTGCAACGACGGCACTCATATGCCCGTTGCTCACGTATGTTGCTACCACTATCATATAGGCATGAAGACTATAAATAGTTTTCTGAACATAAAATACTTGCAAGTGCTTATGATACGCATGTTGATAACCACATCTGTGTGTATACGGAAAATATATGCA
>DSAJ01000016.1 GCA_011372835.1 Methanomicrobia archaeon
CTTCTTTTTCTTATCATTTATATGGCCATTTCTGCTGTGATGGCATACTTTTTCAGCGAGGATTCCGAACCGTTCATCGAGAAGACGCTTGAGATACAAAGCGACGATGTCAGTGTACGCATCTTCTACAGCGATGATAATAAGGAATGGGCTGAACGGACCATGACGCTCGTAGAAGAAACCATGCCTTTCCTCGGGACGGCCTATGCCGACGACCCTCCACACGACACCATTACGATTAGGATATCGAACATGGCAGAGGAAGACAACTACCCCTTCTCCCTCGGCAGGTCGTCTGATGAGCTTACGGTCGCAGTGGACTATCCCATCGATTCGACCGTGTGGGGCCTTTCAAAGATGTGGATATACCGTGGCAACTCTGAGCTACCCGAATGGGTATACTGGGGGACATCCTCATTTAACGCTTACTGGGCACTCGAGCAGGCAGGACGCGACAGCGAGGCCTCAGCGTACAGGGAATATCTCACCAGTGACACGGCACTCGATGATACGATCGCACTTGATGGGTATGAACTGCCCGACAACGCCGCTGACGAACCTGAAAGGGTCACCTACTATTTCAGGGAATCATTTTTGATCTATGAACTCCTCTACGAACAGACATCGATCGACACGCTTGCCGACATCTACCATGGCACGCGAACGTCCCAGAGCTCGACATGGAGCTCAGCACGCTACATACAGCACGTCCAGGGAAAAACGGATGCAGAAGTGACATCGATATTCGAGACGGTCTATGATGGAAGCGTGGAGTCTGAGGTCTCGCGATGGACCATGCTTCATTACGCCGAGATCATCGGTGCGCTCTTGGTGGTAGCGCTCATCTTCATGTGGACGTTCTGGAGCTCCATTAAGGGCCATTTCTCGTTCCTCTCTCGTCTCAAGGAACGAAATCCAATACAGAGGGAACTCATCAAGCGCTACAAGAGCAAGGACAGGATCCTGATGGAGATGGAATCATACTTCCGCCGCAAGATCCCAGATGACCAGTACGATGCATTGCTACGCCAGTTCTACAACGAGAAGTTCTCCAACAATTCAAACAATTGAATGCACGGAAGCATCAGCATTGCATTTCTTGGGTGTTCTGAGCGCGCAATCCACGGCAATGCAGTATGCTGGTAGAACGGACAACACGGCATTGTCATCGAGGCCGTCAACAAACGACGTGTGGCACAGTAATATTGACACTTATTATATCAGGATCATACCTCGAGGCGGACAATGGATGTGCGTTTTGTGCCGCCATTTCGTTTTGTATAAATGGATGTTATAGAGCGGAAATACCCTTTATGATCGTGGGCTGAAAAGACGATACGTTTATAAATTAACCAAATGTAGTCTAAACAAGATTCCTATGACTGACGAGAAAGAGCCCTCCATGCCCGAAGAGAACGATATCGGATACACGTTCGAGACGACCAAGGAAATTGAGATACCCACGATGCTCATCGACCAGGTCATAGGGCAGGACGAGGCCGTCGAGACGATCCGCATCGCTGCGAAGCAGCGCCGCAACGTGCTGCTCATCGGTGATCCTGGTACAGGCAAATCAATGCTGGGCCAGGCCATGGCCGAGCTCCTTCCACGCAAGGAACTCGAGGACATCATATGCTACCCGAACGAGGAAGACCCCAACACGCCAAAGATCAGGTCGGTGCGTGCAGGGCAGGGCAAAGCGATCGTCAATCACCACAAGCAACGTGCCAATCAGCAGGAAAACACCAAGTACATTGTGCTCTTCTTCGTCATAGCAATCGTGCTCTTTCTTGCGTTCACCACGGGCCAGCTCCTCACAGGCATACTCATTATAGTGCTACTCATCTTTCTCATGCAGAACATGACCCGCTCGAAGGGCGGGGCACTCGTTCCAAAGTTACTAGTCGATAATTCTGAAAAGACGACATCACCTTACGTCGAAGGGACCGGCGCACATGCTGGCGCACTCCTGGGCGACGTGCGCCACGACCCGTTCCAGTCGGGCGGCCTCGGGACACCGCCACACGAACGTGTGGAGGCTGGTATGATACACAGGGCGCATAAAGGCGTACTGTTCATCGATGAGATATCAACGTTCCAGGTCAAGATGCAGCAGGCGATACTCACTGCGCTTCAGGACAACAAGTACTCCATCACCGGACAAAGCGAGATGTCCTCGGGCGCCATGGTACGCACCGAATCGGCGCCATGCGACTTCGTGCTTATTGCGGCGGGAAACATCGAGACCGTGCGCGACATGCATCCGGCACTCAGGTCCCGCATCCGCGGATACGGTTATGAGCTCTACATGAACGATGCGATGAAGGACACCCTTGAGAACAGGAGGCGAATCGTCCAGGTCGTCGCGCAGGAGGTCCACAAGGACGGCAAGATACCACACTTCACCTACGACGCGGTCCAGGAGATCGTCAACGAGGCCCGGCGTCGCGCGGGGCGGAAGGGGTATATCACCATGCGCATCAGGGAGCTTGGAGGCCTCATACGCACTGCCGGCGACGTCGCCAATCGCAAGGACAAGGACATCGTCGATGTAGAGGACGTGCTCGAAGGAAAGCACAAGGCGCGCACGCTTGAGCACCAGATAGCCGACAAGTACATCGAGAAGAAGCGCCAGTACCAGATCATACGCAATACCGGACAGGCCATTGGCCGCATCAACGGCCTTGCTGTGATGGGCGACAGTGGCATCATCTCGACGATCGAGGCGGAGGCCGCCCCTTCCGCAAGCAAGGAGGAAGGTAAGATCATTGCCGCGGGCAAGCTTGGCGACATCGCGAAGGAATCGGTGCAAAACGTGTCTGCCTTGGCAAAGAAGTATATTGGCAAGGACATATCAAACTTCGACATTCACGTACAGTTCCTCCAGGCCTATGAGGGCGTCGAGGGCGATTCGGCATCGATATCGATCGCCACTGCCGTCATATCAGCACTCACGCAGATACCAATCCGCCAGGATGTTGCGATGACCGGTTCTCTCTCCGTCAGGGGCGAGGTGTTGCCAATCGGAGGCGTCAATGCAAAGATCGAGGCCGCCATTGATGCGGGCATGAAGGTGATCATCGTGCCCCATTCGAACAAGGATGATGTGCTGCTCGATGCGCGCCACAAGGAAAAGGCCACGATACGCACCGTCAGGACCATCGCCGAGGTGTTCGAATACGCATTCACTGGCGAGCACAAGGATGAGCTCGTATCCAAGGTACGCACGTTCCTTGAGGAAGACCTTGGATGAGTATGCTTAGCCCACCAGGTTTTCTTACACGGCTCATTGATGGGGTGTCATAAAATCTTTATAGATTGAGATGGTAGTGCCGCCCATGATAGATGAAATCATATCACAATCGTATAGTTCGAACTCGTATGTGATAACGGGCGACCGTACTA
>DSAJ01000119.1 GCA_011372835.1 Methanomicrobia archaeon
CTCGAGAAGGTGCTCAAGGACTCACCGAACAACTCGTGGGCGTGGGGCGAGCTTGGCGACTGCTACTTCGAGGCGGGTGAGCTCGAAGAGGCGCTCAGTGCGTATGAACGCCAGTTGCGAAAAACGCCCGACAATGCCGTCCTCCTTAACAACATGGGCGTCATCAACAAGCTCCAGTCACGCTACAAGAAGGCCACGGAATATTTCAAAAAGGCGGTCGAGGTAGACCCCAACTACGCAGAGGCACACTACAATCTGGGATTTATCATGTTCGAGGAGGGCGACCTCGACGAGGCGATCAAGCAGTACAAGACCACGCTCGAGCTCATGCCTGAGTTCAACCTTGCCCGCGACAGCCTCAAGGTCGCCATGAACAAGCGTGACGCATATGCCAAACAGCAATTCACGTGGAAGAATCTATGATCTCCACATACATCTAGACACGCACTCACCCGTCCGATTCTCGCCTTCTGATTATTACGTGGCGCTGCTCGAGTTCGGCATCGCGGCGGCGGGATTCGTCATGCACGATGCGGTCCCCGCATACGAGCCGCTCGAAGGCATTGCTGCCTACTTCGGCATCGAATGCACGATCCCTCGCACCGGTGCACGCCGTAGGAAGGCGGACTACTCGCTTGCTCACGCGGCCAGAGGACACGATCTTGCCGACCTCGTCGGTGACATGGTGCGGGAACGCATCGACATCCTGGCCCATCCGTTCGCCCCGGGGACGTTGTGTTCCGATTGGGACTACCTTCTCGATATGATGTCTGAACACACCATCGCCATCGAATACAACGCAAGCTACGGGGGTCCCGACTGGATCTACGAACGGGCGGATGCCAACGGCGTGCAGATAACGTTTGGAAGCGATGCCCACGCTCCCGATCAGCTATCGATCGACATGCCTCCATTCGTCACGCCCCTTTCAGAGCTTCCGTTCGCAGCGCACAGTGTATGAAATGCACAGGCATTATGCGCCCCATATGAATAGAAGAGGTCGCCTAGAGTGTATGGGCGTCCCTGGACCGTCAAGGGCAAAAAACATTTTTTGGGAGTGGATAACTGGTAATCAACCGTTTTAATGCGGGAGATTCATGCGTGGGGACCATGCGTCATGCGCAAAGCCCGACACCGGAAAAGGTTAATAAGCGTGGGCACGAGGGAACAAACATGGGAGTGTTCGACAAGTTCATGTTTCGCCCTGAACGCCTCAATCGAGAAGCGATGAAGGCAGCCGAGCGCGGCGACTATTCCACGGCGCTCGACCTCGTCGACCAGGCTTTGTGCGAACGGGCCGGAAACCCCGTGTTTCTTCAGAACAAGGGCTACTTCTTGGCAAAGCTGGGGCAATACGATGAGGCGATCGAATGCTACGAGCTTGCGTACGGTTACGATAAGAAGAATCACGAGCTCCTGGCCATGAAGGGGTCTTTGCTCGTGCGCAAGGGGCGCTACGACGAGGCGCGGGACGCGTTCGAGACCGCCATGGCAAAGGCCGCGCACAACGAACGTATCATGAGCCAGAGCGCCATCGGATTCTACGACATGGGCGACAAGGAACGAGCAAAGGAAGTGCTCGAGACGATCATGCACTCGCCCATCATGGGCAACTATGCAGAGACATGGGTGTACCGCAGCAATATCGCCTACGACGAGGGGGACCTCACCGAGGCGCACGCCTTTGCCGAGATCGCGCTCGACATCGACGGCGCCAACGATGCGGCACGGGCCATGATCGAGAAGGTGAAGCGTGATGAACGCACAACAGACACGTGACATGACCGTATCGGTGGGATCGAGAAATCCCGTGAAGGTGCAGGCCGTAACACAGGTCATGCGTGAGATCTTCGACGCGAGTGGCATCACGTGGGCCGTCCGTGCATGCGAGGCCGATTCCAACGTGCCGCCCCAACCCATTGGATTGGAGACGATCTTTGACGGTGCCCTCAATCGTGCACGCCATGCACTCGAATCAGTGGGGGGCGCAACATACGGCATCGGCATCGAGGCAGGCATCTACGAGGTGCGCGGCGTGTCCCTTGACGTGCAGTACTGCATCATACTCGACACGGACGGATGGATGACAGTGGGGCACAGCGGAGGATTCGTCTATCCCCCTTCAGTACTGAGAGAGGTCGAGAAGGGTCACGAGATCGGGGACATCTTCGCAACACTAAGCGGGAATGAAAACATAAAATGGGAACAAGGCGCAATAGGCATGCTGTCAAAGGGGCATATCGACCGTACCGCCTTCACGCGTCATGCCGTCCTTATGGCGATGGTGCCGCGCCTTTCTCCAGAACTGTATGATAAATAAAAGAGAAGGGCTACTCTTCCTCGTACTGGTGCATGATGAAGTCGATCTGCATGTTGGACTCGGGATCGAGTTCGACCTCGGATGCCGCATAGACCGCCTCGGCGATGAACTCGCCAAGCGTCTTGCTCCGGTCCTCCTGACATACGCGGGCAAAGAGGACCCCCGCACCGTAGTCGATAGCTATCTTGGATACGCCGTCGCTTTTCTTCTTTCCGCAAAAGAGACAAGCGGTCTCGTCGATAGAGCCCTTCTTGTTGTATATTACTATCTTGTCCGTCTTGCTTGCCTTGGTCAACTCAAGATCGCTCACATTGCTCACCATAGAAAACACGTGATGCGAGACTTTTAAGCCTATTGGTTTTGCTAGAGACATTTGACTTAATGTTTTTCCTTTATTTGTGAAACCAGCTCGTTGTAGTAGACGCAGGAGGAGGATATCGCACATTGCGCACACAACGGACGTATGGGTCGGCATATCTGCTTGCCAAACGAGACGAGCGTCTCGTTGAGCATTCCCCAGTATCTTCGAGGCACGACGGCCGCAAGCTCTCTCTCCGTTGATTCCGCAGACGATGTCGATACCCACCCGATCCTGTTGGCGATGCGGTGCACATGGGTGTCGACGGGAAGGGCTTCCTTTTCAAACGCATAGACGAGGACGCAGTTGGCCGTCTTCGGCCCCACGCCAGGCAGCGCCTCGAGACCTTCGCGCGTGTCGGGGACGACGCCACCGAGCTCTTCGTCGACGATGCGCGCCACTTCCTTGACGCGCTCGGCCTTCACGGAGTAGAATCCCGTTGCGCGTATCAGGCGTTCGATGGAATCAACGGGCGCATCCTTGAGCGCGCTGGGAGAAGGATATGCATCGAAGAGCAGCTGAGCGGCCTTTTCAGTGTTCTCGTCCCTCGTGCGGTGGGAGAGGATCGTCGTAATGAGCACGCGAAACGGATCCTCCCTTCGGCGCGGTGGTACATCGACCATTTCGGCTATTCGTTCGAGCTGCCACCCTATGTCGTGCATGGGGTTATTCGACATGTGCGCTAATATGGTTATTGGTTTGCACAGATGCCATACGCC